>NZ_LGSU01001428.1 GCF_002260545.1 Hydrocoleum sp. CS-953
GCAAAATATTTAGTTATTGAGAACAGTTATAAAAATATAATATTAACTAGCTTACTAATGTATAAAGTACCACAATAGTAAATTAATATTGTAGAACTTTAATTCACGATTTTTTCCCAGAAAATAAACTCTTAAAAAAACTTATCTCCCACTAGGATACTCAAGAATGACTCATCAAAAATTAAACGTTGATACCCAAAGTAACCTGCAAATTTTCAATATGCCCGATCTGATTGAAATTCAGAGGGCAAGCTTTCGCTGGTTTCTAGAATATGGACTAATAGAAGAACTAGAAAGCTATTCTCCAATTACAGATTATACAGGCAAGCTAGAACTTCACTTTATTGCCAAAAACTATAAACTAAAACAACCAAAATATAGTGTAGAAGAATCCAAACGCCGAGACAGCAGCTATGCAGTACAAATGTACGTTCCTACCCGCTTAATTAACAAAGAAACTGGGGAAATAAAAGAACAAGAAGTATTTATTGGAGACCTACCCCTAATGACAGATAGGGGGACATTTATTATCAATGGAGCTGAAAGGGTAATTGTTAATCAAATAGTCCGTTCTCCAGGAGTTTATTATAAATCCGAGACAGATAAAAGTGGCCGACGTACATATAATGCCAGTCTAATTCCTAACCGAGGTGCATGGCTAAAATTTGAGACGGATAAAAATGACCTAGTTTGGGTCAGAATAGATAAAACTCGTAAACTTTCTGCCCAAGTATTACTAAAAGCTTTGGGATTAGGAGACAGTGAAATTTTTGACTCCTTCAGACATCCCGATTATTTCCAAAAAACTATAGAAAAAGAAGGACAATACGGAGAAGAAGAAGCCCTATTAGAACTATATCGGAAATTACGACCAGGGGAACCACCTACTATAGCTGGTGGAGAACAACTACTCCACAGTCGATTTTTTGACCAAAAAAGGTATGACCTAGGGCGAGTAGGAAGATATAAGCTAAATAATAAACTAAGGTTAAACTTGCCAAACACAGTACGAGTATTAACTAAAGAAGATATATTAGCTTCGATTGACTATCTAATTAATTTAGAATATGACATTGGTCAGACAGATGATATTGACCACCTAGGAAACCGACGAGTTAGAAGCGTAGGAGAACTGCTGCAAAACCAAATCAGAGTCGGTTTAAACCGTTTAGAGCGAATTATTCGGGAGCGGATGACCGTATCCGAAGCAGACACATTAACTCCAACATCATTGGTTAACCCAAAACCATTAGTAGCAGCAATCAAAGAATTCTTTGGGTCATCTCAATTGTCTCAATTTATGGACCAAACCAATCCATTGGCAGAGCTGACCCATAAAAGAAGAATATCAGCTTTGGGACCTGGAGGATTAACCAGAGAAAGAGCTGGGTTTGCCGTCCGAGATATCCATCCTTCCCATTATGGCCGGATTTGTCCTATTGAAACACCAGAAGGACCTAACGCTGGATTAATTGGCTCTCTAGCTAACCATGCTAAAGTCAACGGTTATGGATTTATCGAAACCCCTTATTATCCAGTAGAAAATGGTCGGGTGTTGCGCGATGGTAAACCAATATATATGACAGCAGATGCAGAAGATGATTTGCGGGTGGCACCAGGGGATATTATGACTGATGCGGAAGGGAAGATTTTGGGGGACGTTGTACCAGTACGTTACCGACAAGATTTTACCACGACCAGTCCCCAACAAGTAGACTATGTGGCGGTTTCCCCAGTGCAGGTAGTTTCAGTGGCCACATCATTAATTCCGTTTTTGGAACACGACGATGCTAACCGGGCGTTGATGGGTTCCAATATGCAACGACAAGCGGTGCCATTGTTAAACCCAGACAGACCTCTAGTCGGAACAGGTCTAGAAGCTCAAGCTGCCCGCGATTCAGGTATGGTAGTTGTTACCCGGACGGATGGAGAAGTTAGCTATGTAGACTCAACTAAGATATCTGTGATTGATAAAGAGGGAAATGAAACAGATTATCCACTACATAAATATCAAAGGTCTAACCAAGATACCTGCTTAAATCAAAGACCTCTGGTATATGAAGGAGACCAAGTAGTGGCGGGTCAGGTATTGGCTGATGGTTCTTCTACTGAAGGTGCTGAGTTAGCTTTAGGTCAGAATGTTTTGGTAGCTTATATGCCTTGGGAAGGTTATAACTATGAGGATGCGATTCTGATTAGCGAGCGCTTGGTATATGATGATGTTTATACATCTATTCATATTGAAAAGTTTGAAATTGAAGCCCGACAGACAAAATTAGGACCAGAAGAAATTACTAGAGAAATTCCGAATGTTGGGGAAGATGGTCTGCGGAACTTAGACGAACAAGGAATTATTCGTGTTGGTGCTTGGGTACAGTCTGGGGATATTCTTGTAGGTAAGGTGACGCCCAAGGGAGAATCTGACCAACCTCCAGAAGAAAAGTTGTTACGGGCAATTTTTGGTGAGAAAGCACGGGATGTACGAGATAATTCTCTACGAGTTCCCAATGGTGAAAAAGGTCGTATCGTTGATGTCCGAGTATTTNACGAACAAGGAATTATTCGTGTTGGTGCTTGGGTACAGTCTGGGGATATTCTTGTAGGTAAGGTGACGCCCAAGGGAGAATCTGACCAACCTCCAGAAGAAAAGTTGTTACGGGCAATTTTTGGTGAGAAAGCACGGGATGTACGAGATAATTCTCTACGAGTTCCCAATGGTGAAAAAGGTCGTATCGTTGATGTCCGAGTATTTACCAGAGAAAAGGGAGATGAGTTGCCACCAGGAGCAAATATGGTGGTCAGAGTTTATGTAGCTCAAAAGCGGAAGATTCAGGTAGGAGATAAAGTAGCGGGGCGACATGGAAATAAGGGTATTATTTCACGAATTTTGCCCATTGAGGATATGCCTTATTTGCCCGATGGAAGACCTTTAGATGTGGTGTTAAATCCATTGGGTGTACCTTCGCGGATGAATGTAGGGCAAATTTTTGAGTGCTTGTTAGGATGGGCGGGTGAAATTTTAAGTGTGCGGTTTAAGTGTGTGCCGTTTGATGAGATGCACGGTGCAGAAAAGTCAAGGGAAACAGTGCATCGAATGTTACAATTAGCCAGGGATAATTCTGGTCAAGATTGGGCGTTTGATGAGAACCATCCAGGGAAACTCTGGGTTTATGATGGGCGGACAGGAGAAAGGTTTGACCGTCCGGTGACTGTGGGAGTTGCTTATATGTTGAAACTGGTTCACTTGGTTGATGATAAGATTCATGCTCGTTCCACAGGGCCTTATTCTCTGGTGACACAGCAACCTTTGGGTGGTAAGGCGCAACAAGGCGGTCAGCGCTTTGGAGAAATGGAAGTATGGGCATTAGAGGCTTTCGGTGCTGCTTATACTTTGCAAGAGTTGTTGACTGTGAAATCTGATGATATGCAGGGTCGAAATGAGGCGTTGAATGCAATTGTTAAAGGAAAGGCAATTCCACGACCTGGTACTCCTGAATCTTTCAAGGTGTTGATGCGAGAGTTACAGTCTCTATGTTTGGATATTGCTGCCCACAAAGTAGAAACTATGGATGATGGTACTACTCAGGATGTGGAGGTTGATTTGATGGCAGATATACCAGGAAAGCGAACACCATCTCGTCCTGTATATGAATCATTATCAAGTGAAAATGAAGAATAGTGGATAATGGATAATTGATAATGGATAATTGATAATTAACTATGACAAATAATGTAGTTAAAGAAAAATCATTTGTATTTGCATTAAGAATTGTTAAATTGTCAAAGTATCTTAGTCAAGAGAAACAGGAGTATGTTCTATCAAAGCAGCTACTTCGTAGTGGTACGGCAATTGGAGCTTTGGTGCGCGAAGCAGAACAGGCTGAAAGTCGTGCCGACTTTGTACACAAAATGGCTATTGCTCTGAAAGAGGCTAATGAGACTCTGTATTGGTTAGAACTATTACATCACTCAGATTACATTGATGTCAAAGGATTTAACTCAATTAATCAAGATTGTATAGAACTCTTAAAACTCCTGACAACTATTATCAAATCAACCAAATCAAATGACCAATAAAAAGTTATCAATTCTCCATTATTTAATTACCCATTATTAATTATCAATTATCAATTATCAATTATCAATTATCAATTATTACCGTGCCAAAACTAGAACAAAGATTTGATTACGTCAAAATTGGGTTAGCTTCTCCAGACAGAATTCGTGGATGGGGAGAAAGAACCCTGCCAAATGGTACTGTGGTAGGAGAAGTAACCAAACCAGAAACTATCAATTACCGGACTCTCAAACCAGAAATGGATGGGTTGTTTTGCGAACGCATCTTTGGTCCGGCGAAAGATTGGGAATGTCATTGTGGAAAGTATAAGCGAGTCCGACATCGTGGAATTGTTTGTGAAAGATGTGGAGTCGAAGTAACTGAGTCACGGGTGCGCCGTCACCGCATGGGGCATATTAAGTTAGCAGCACCAGTAACTCATGTTTGGTATCTCAAGGGTATTCCAAGTTATATGGCAATTTTGTTAGATATGCCATTGCGGGATGTTGAACAAATTGTTTACTTCAATGCTTATGTTGTATTAGAACCAGGAAATCATGAAAGCTTAAGTTATAAACAACTGTTAGCAGAAGATGTTTGGCTAGAAATTGAAGACCAAATCTATAGCGAAGATTCAGCAATAGAAGGGGTTGAGGTTAGTATTGGTGCTGAAGCTTTACAAGTTTTATTAGCAAATCTAGATCTAGAAGTAGAAGCAGAAAAACTACGGGAAGAAATTGCTAATTCCAAAGGGCAAAAACGAGCCAAGTTAATCAAGCGTTTGCGGGTAATTGATAATTTTGTTGCTACAGGTTCGAGACCAGAATGGATGGTTTTGGATGCAATTCCAGTGATTCCTCCTGACCTGCGTCCGATGGTGCAGTTGGATGGGGGTAGGTTTGCAACTAGCGATTTGAATGACCTTTACCGACGAGTAATTAACAGGAATAATCGTTTGGCTAGGTTGCAGGAAATATTAGCACCGGAAATTATTATCCGCAACGAAAAACGAATGTTGCAAGAAGCAGTTGATGCTTTAATTGATAATGGTCGTCGGGGTCGAACCGTCGTAGGTGCAAATAACAGACCTCTGAAATCTTTGAGCGATATTATTGAAGGAAAACAGGGTCGTTTCCGGCAAAACTTGTTAGGTAAACGGGTTGATTATTCTGGGCGTTCGGTAATTGTTGTCGGACCGAAGTTAGCAATTAATCAATGTGGTTTACCACGAGAAATGGCGATTGAGTTGTTTCAACCATTTGTGATTCATCGCTTGATTCGTCAGGGGTTAGTTAATAATATTAAAGCTGCCAAAAAACTGATTCAAAGGGGAGACCCGAATGTTTGGGATGTGTTAGAGGAAGTGATAGATGGTCATCCCGTGATGTTAAACCGCGCTCCAACTTTGCATAGATTAGGTATTCAAGCTTTTGAACCTATTTTAGTAGAAGGTCGAGCAATTCAGTTACATCCTTTAGTTTGTCCGGCATTTAATGCTGACTTTGATGGTGACCAAATGGCGGTTCATGTGCCACTGTCTCTGGAGTCGCAAGCGGAGGCGAGGTTGTTGATGTTGGCATCGAATAATGTTTTGTCTCCTGCAACTGGTCGCCCAATTATTACGCCTTCTCAAGATATGGTATTGGGTTGTTATTATCTAACAGCAGAAAACCATAAGCTCCAAGGTAGTAAAGACCTTTATTTTGCTAATCCTGATGATGTAGTTTTAGCTTATGAACAAGGTAAGCTAGACTTGCATACTTATATATATTTGAGGTTACCTCCTGACGTGGAGATTGAAACTGATAAACCAGAAGAAATGCCTCCTGATATACAACAGATATCTGATGAGCTGATGATGAAGACTTATTGGATGCCGTTGGATAGCAAAATATTACCTGATAATTTGGGAGAGTTGAAGTCGGAGCAAAATCTGCAAAATGGGGAAGTGGTGAAGACTTATCATTTGTATAGAATCCATTATATTGAACAGGTCGAGATTAAGAAGGTTTATATTAAATCTCGCCAAGTTCGGGAGAGCAATGGAGTTCTAACTACACAGTTTGTGGTAACAACACCTGGTCGAATAATTCTCAATCAAACAATTCAAAGTGTACTCTAAATGATAATTGATAATTGATAATTATAAATATAGCATTCCTAGTTTGATTGGCGTTATAAATCTTCCGAAATAAGGGTAGATAACTATAGTTTTCATTATCAATTATCCATTATTAATTATTCATTGTCCATTATTCATTATCCATTAATTATGATTTTCTATAATAGAGTTATCAATAAGGGTCAACTAAAAAAGCTAATTTCTTGGTCTTTTGAGAATTACGGTACAGCAAGAACTGCACAGATGGCCAACAAGCTGAAAGATTTAGGATTCCGTTATGCTACAAAAGCCGGAGTTTCTATTAGTGTAGATGACTTGCAAATACCTCCTTCTAAACGACAACTTTTAGATGCAGCAGAGCAAGAAATCCGCAATACAACTGACCGTTATACTAAAGGAAAAATTACTGAAGTAGAACGCTTTCAAAAAGTAATTGATACTTGGAATAGTACCAGTGAAAATCTTAAAGATGAGGTAGTTCGTAACTTTCGAGCGACTGACCCTCTAAATTCAGTTTATATGATGGCATTTTCTGGAGCGCGGGGTAATATTTCCCAGGTACGTCAGTTGGTGGGGATGCGTGGTTTGATGGCAGATCCACAGGGGGAAATTATTGATTTGCCAATTAAGACGAATTTCAGGGAGGGTTTAACTGTAACTGAGTATATTATTTCTTCTTATGGTGCGCGGAAAGGTTTGGTTGATACAGCATTGAGAACTGCTGACTCTGGTTATTTGACTCGTCGTTTGGTTGATGTTTCTCAGGATGTAATCGTTCGGGAAGCAGACTGTGGCACTAAACGAGGGGTGATAGTGACGAGTATGAAAGATGGCGATCGCGTATTGATTCCGGTAAAGGATCGACTGTTAGGCAGAGTTTTAGCTGAGGATCTCAAACATCCACAAACAGGAGAAATTATTAGTAGTGGTGATATTCAGGCAGTCAGGAATCAAGTGTTTACGGATGATTTGGCTAAAGCAGTAGGTAAAGCAGGTGTGGAAAAGGTATTTGTGCGCTCTCCTTTAACTTGTGAGTCACCGCGTTCTGTCTGTCAAAGTTGCTATGGGTGGAGTCTTGCTCATGGTCATATGGTTGATATGGGAGAGGCTATTGGGATTATTGCTGCTCAGTCTATCGGGGAACCTGGTACACAGTTAACTATGCGGACGTTCCATACTGGAGGTGTGTTTACGGGTGAAGTTGCTCGTCAGTTTGTGGCGTCGTTTCCAGGTGTAGTTAAGTATCCGTCTAATGTTCGTGCTAGGTCATTTCGGACTCGTCATGGGGATGAGGCGATGATTGCCGAGAATAATTTTGAACTGATGGTATTAGGGGCTGAAGGTCGTAAGGAAAGTGTGGCGATTGCTCAAGGTTCTATTTTAATGGTCCAAAATGACCAGCAGGTTTCGGCGGGGACGGTTTTGGCAGAAGTACCAAAGGTAGGTCAGGTTAGAAAAACAACTGAGAAGGTAACAAAAGAGGTAGCTTCAGACTTGGCAGGAGAAGTTAAATTTGCTCAGTTGGTGCAAGAAGAAAAGGTGGATAAGCAAGGAGTAACGACTCGCATTGCTCAAAGAGGTGGTCTGATATGGGTCTTGGCTGGAGAGGTGTATAATCTGCCACCGGGTGCAGAACCAATGGTAAAGAATGGGACTAAGATTAATGTTAATAGTGTAATTGCTGAGACTAAGTTGGTAACTGAGCATGGTGGTGTGGTGCGAGTACCTGATTCTGGTTTGTACGGTGCTGCAGAGCAAGCGGGTATGAATGTTTTGGCTGGAGAAACTCAAGAGTCAATGGTGGATGAGTTAGAGGGGTCGATGGTTAAGGCTTCTACACCTCTGCCATTACCTATAGAAGGACATGATAATTTGCCTCGTGAGATTGAGGTGATTACTGCAAGTGTACGACTAGACCAGGCAAAAGTTCGGATGGAGAGTGTTGCTAACCGGGAGCAGTATATCATTGAGAGTCAAGATAATCAACGATTTGCCCTAAAAGTTACTCCTGGTAGTAAGGTTGGTAATCACGAAGTTATTGCTGAACTTTTAGACGAAAATTATCAAACTTCTACAGGTGGGATTATTAAGTATGCTGGAGTGGAGGTTCTGAAGCGTGGTAAGGCAAAACAAGGCTATGAAGTAGTAAAAGGTGGTACATTGCTATGGATTCCTGAAGAATGTCATGAGATTAATAAGGATATATCTCTGCTCTTGGTAGAAGATGGTCAATATGTGGAAGCTGGAACGGAAATAGTTAAGGATATTTTCTGTCAGTCTAATGGAGTCGCAGAAGTACACCAGAAAAATGATATTCTCAGGGAGGTTGTAATTAAGCCTGGAGAACTACATAGTGGGGACTATCAAACAGATTTAGGAGATTTAACTCTGATGGATGGTCAAATTGCTACGCCAGGACAGGAGGTGATTCNGGTCAATATGTGGAAGCTGGAACGGAAATAGTTAAGGATATTTTCTGTCAGTCTAATGGAGTCGCAGAAGTACACCAGAAAAATGATATTCTCAGGGAGGTTGTAATTAAGCCTGGAGAACTACATAGTGGGGACTATCAAACAGATTTAGGAGATTTAACTCTGATGGATGGTCAAATTGCTACGCCAGGACAGGAGGTGATTCCAGGCTTGGTAACTTCTGAGTTAAAGTACATTGAATATATAGAAACGCCGGATGGTCCTGGATTATTATTGCGACCTGTGACTGAGTTTCATGTGCCTGATGAGCCTGGTGTACCTTCTCAGAAATCAATTAATTCTTCCATTGAGTTACGGGCGGTACAACGGATTCCTTTTAAGGATGGGGAACGGGTTAAATCTGTAGAGGCTATAGAGTTGCTGCGCACCCAGTTAGTGTTGGAGATTGGTGAGGATGCTCCTCAATTGGCTGCTGATATTGAGTTATCACCAGACCAAGAAGAAGAGGGTGTAATGCGTTTGCAGTTGGTAATTCTGGAATCTTTGGTTATTCGCCGGGATGTGGTAGCAGATACAACTCATGGTAGTACGAATACTCGGTTGTTGGTTAAAGATGGAGATGTGATAGAGGCTGGAGCTGTGGTGGCTCGCACAGAGATTTTATCTAAGCAATCTGGTGAGGTAAGGGGTATCCGAGAGGGTGTGGAAGCTATTCGTCGTGTTTTGATAGTTCGAGAAGCGGATTTAATTAAAATACCAGTTAATGCTTTACCATCTGTAGCACCAGGGGATTTGTTGGTTGCTGGTAGTGAAATTGCTGCTGGAACAGTTATTCAAAATTCTGGTATGGTATCTCAGGTAGAGAAAATCCTTTTGGAGAATGGGAGTGAAAGTTATCAGGTAATCTTACGCAAAGGCCGACCTTATCGTGTTTCTACGGGTGCGGTCTTGCTGACTATGGACGGAGATTTGGTTCAACGGGGGGATAGTTTGGTGCTGCTGGTGTTTGAGCGGACTAAGACTGGGGATATTATTCAGGGTTTGCCTCGGATTGAGGAGTTGTTGGAAGCACGCAAACCAAAAGAGTCTTGCGTTTTAGTCAAGTATCCTGGTCAAGCTCAAGTTCATGCTAATGATGATAATATAGAGGTGAGCGTGGTTTCGAGTGATGGAACCATTACAGATTATCCTTTAGGTCATGGACAGAATGTGATTGTTGCTGATGGACAAAGTGTTCAGGTCGGGGAAGCTCTAACCGATGGACCTCAAAACCCCCATGAAATTCTGGAGACTTTCTTCAACTATTACCGTGAGCATGAAAGCATTTATGAAGCTTGTCTGAGGAGTTTTGAGGCTTGTCAGAAGTTCTTGGTAAATCAGGTGCAGGCAGTTTATCAGTCTCAGGGTATCGATATTTCGGATAAGCATATTGAGGTAATTGTGCGTCAGATGACGGCTAAGGTGAGGATTGATGATGGTGGTGATACTACTATGTTACCTGGGGAGTTGATCGAGTTGCGACAAGTGGAACAGGTGAATGAGGCGATGTCTATTACGGGTGGAGCAACGGCTCAATATACACCGATGTTGTTGGGAATTACGAAAGCATCCCTGAATACGGATAGTTTTATTTCGGCGGCTAGTTTCCAGGAGACTACACGGGTATTGACGGAAGCTGCCATTGAGGGTAAGTCTGATTGGTTAAGGGGATTGAAGGAGAATGTGATTATTGGGCGGTTGATTCCTGCTGGTACTGGGTTTAATGCTTATGAAGATGCCCTGAGTGCAGAGATTAATCGTTTGGAACAGAGTTGGGATGATGATGTGGATATTTTTGAGGAAGATGATTTGCAGAGTGTGGTTTTAGACGATCAGACGGCGCGTTCATTGGAATTGGAAAATAGTCTCAATTTATCGCCTGCAAATCAGAATTTTGCAGATTCTCAAAGCGGACCTCAAAATCAAAGTCAACTTATCGATGATAGTATCTCTGAGTTTTCTCCTGTTAAAGATAAGCTTGGGTCAGTTTTAGATGATTCAGATTTCCCACCTGGTAATTTTGATTCAGATTTCCCACCTGATAATTTTGATTCTAATTTCCCTAATGACTTAGAGGATGATTTAATAGACGATGATGATAGTGATGATTCTTATGATGGTTATGATGATTTTGATGAGAATGCACCAGATTTAATTTAGAATTCTGAATTCAGAAGTAATTCCTGATGGTCGTTTGAGCATTTATAAATGTCCTAACTAATTAGGGTTTGCTGATTAAATCTAAAAGTATTGAAAGGTAAAGGTTTTAGCATTTTTCTTTCTGTAAAAAGTACAAGGTTTTCCTTCTAAAGAGCTGTATAAAGTCAGGATTTTGGGTTGACCTGAGGCAGAAAAATCAAGGGATAATTCTTCCTCCTGACTCCTGACTCTCACCCATAAGACTTTTTCCGCAAACCCTAATTAACGTAGTGCTGTAGAAAGCAATCAGCATTTAGCTGTCAGCTATCAACCGTCAGCATTCAGTAATACCAAATCCGGGTTAAACACACCCGTTTTAAGCAAACCGCGAAAAACCTGTAGAGACCTTGCATGCAAGGTCTCTACAGGTTGGGATATAACAAGTATTTATACCAGATTTGGTATAAATACTTGTTTGGGTTTTCAGGCATTCAGTTGTCAGTGGTCACCAGTAGGGATGTTGTATACAACGTCCCTACGTCGCTAATTAATCACTATCCGAGAGTATTTGTAAACGAATTGTTTGGTTATTGAGGTCACTTAAACTTATTTCAATAACATTATTTGAAAGTTTGTCCAGACACCCCAATAAATGTCTTAGATGAGGTGTACTAGCACCAGTATCCACAAATAACCGCTCCGAGAGATTGCCTACACGCCTCCAGCTACTATAAAGTTTAGCCATTGTTGTCTCTAATTGAGCAGACTGTTTTACTAGGTCAGAAACTATATTGAGACATTCTAATCTTAAGGCTTCTTCTAATACCATTTCCATATCCAATGATGATTCATTCAAGGCTTGAACTTTGGCTGCAGCATCAAGATATTTGGATAGGTTACGAGCATCTGAGGTTAGTTGCTTGACGGTATCTACCTCCGGACTTTGGACTATTTCCTCTTGAATGGCGCTTAAATGCGATTCTGGTAATTTTTCCATTTCCCGGACTAGGGGAGCTAAATAACGTGGTGGCATCGAACCAGAGGTGGCCTTGGCTCTAATTTCGTCTGGAAGCAAATCCGAACTAACGGCAGTCCATTCGTCTGCTAGTTGCTTGACCTCCCGTCTGGTGATGCGATCGCCTTTTTTGGCTGCATCTGTGACCATTTGTTGGACTTCTGTGGGAGATTTGGCCGTTTCCACAAAAGCCCTTTTGCTAAAGTTATTAATGGAGTCGGGGTCTAAATGTCCTTTATCTATTAAAGTATCAGCACTATTGGCCAATTCTATTAAGGCATAAGCTTGGCTCTTACTAATTTCTCTGTTAAACTAAGCAAGCTCATTTCCAGATTACTCCTTTATAGAGCCTGCTCGTCTTCAGAACCGGACGTGAGACTTTCACCTCATCACGGCTCCTCTCTTAGTCGTCCCTTTTCATGGGCACATCCTTAAAATTCCACCTCAGACCTAATAATTCCTTAATGGTTAACTGTTTTTAAATCCTTGGCAGTTTTAAAGTCGTGGCAATGTCGGTCCAACAATTGTTTGTTTTTATAGGTGTCGTTACCGCCTTTAGACCCAGGGATGATGTGGTCAACCTCGATTAAATCCTTTGGCCTAAAGTTTACTCCACAAGTTGCGCATTTATTCTTTTGCCGTTTTAACAGCGTTGTGACTTCTTTCCTCATACCAGGATGTTTACCGATTCTACTACTCCAGTAAGTCCAGTCCCCGTCATAAGGGGATTTATTACCTTTCACCTTGATGTGCCGTATTATGGGTACATCCGAATGTTGGTTTAAAATATATTCACCATCGTTAAGTATCCAATTCCTCGTTTCTTTAACGTTGGGGAAATATTTTTCTCTAACCCAGGTTTTTGACTTATTTGGATGCCTTCTATTTGCCCATCTCCATAATCTTTTCCAAAGGCGATTATCCATTTCTTTGAATATCTCTTTGCTGACTACAGTTGAGTAATAGTTAGCCCATCCCCTTATCATCGGATTTAGCCTAGCTATTAAGGCTTTAGTTGGGGCATTTTTGTTCTGATCACATATATCTGCCAGTTTCCGATAGTGAGCTTTAATGCTCTTGGAGGACGGTTTAATCAGTGTCTTAAATCCTTGTTCGGTTGACTTT
>NZ_LGSU01001429.1 GCF_002260545.1 Hydrocoleum sp. CS-953
ATGACTTTCATCTTATTGGAAAGGTTACGAGGTACACCGTCAGCATAACCAATACCCACCACTGCCAAACGCATCTGCTTTGGAGCAATAAACTGATAACCATAACTCACACCAGTACCTGCTTCAATAGTTTTGACTTGTGTCACCCTAGCTTTTACTTGCATTGCTGGTTTTAAGTCAATTTTATCCTGTAGATGAGGTGCTGGATACAGACCATAAATAGCTAAACCCACCCGTACCATATCGTAGTGCAAGGCAGAGTCAGTTAATGTCGCTGCCGAGTTAGCTAAATGAAGTCGTATATCACCAGGAGAACTTTTTCCACCAATACCACACAAATCTATTGCTTCCTCAAACCTTTGATGCTGCTGTTTCATCACTGTTTGGTCTGGGTTATCTGCTGTGGCAAAGTGGGAATAAATACTAGCAATTTTTAAATTTGGTAACCCCTGCACAAATTTTACAAATTCCACTGCCTGTTGCCAAGGTGTTCCTAAACGAGACATTCCCGTATCCAACTTGAGATGTACTGGCATTGCTTCAGTGTAGTGGGAAAGAGTTTCCGAGAAAACTAGAGCTTGTTGAGGCGTGCAAATAGTTGGTTGTAGTTGCCAGTGAGCGATCGCTTGAATTTGTTCGGGTCTATCTGTTGCACCTAAAATTAAAATTGGCGCTTCAACTCCAGCTAACCTTAATTCTATTCCCTCTGGCACCGTTGCTACTGCCAACCAATCTGCACCAGCTTCTAGAATAGTGTGAGATACTTTACACGCTCCATGTCCATAAGCATCTGCCTTGACTACTCCCATTAATCGAGTTTTATCTGATAAAAGGCTCTTAATTTGTTGGACATTATAAGTCAATGCCTGATCGTTAATTTCTACCCATGCTCTTTGACAAATACCTCCATAAGCATCACTTTCTATTGCTCCCTGATTTAAACTTTCTGTTGCCAGAGTTTTAAAAGAAGCATTTTCCCAGCTTAACATTTTCACTCACTCCTCAATCAGTTCAATTTTTTATTTATTAAAACAATCTACTGCCAAAATTTATCAAATCAGGTTGTATATAAGAAAATCAAAAAGATTATTTTTAAAAAACTAAAAAAATTCCGAAAAGGGAACAGGGAATAAGAAACAGTGGGAAAAAAACTTCTTAGTCTAAGATTCATCATCGGTCTATTTCCTCACTCAATTCTTTCTTAGTTATATTTTTAGACTTATAAAATTTAGTGGAAAATTGCTTAACTCTAAACTTTTGTCCCCAGAAATATTAATTGTGCTAATATCTGAGAAAATATTCTCTTTTCAGAAATATCAATGGCCAATGTTTTAGTGTTGAACGCTTCTTATGAACCGCTCAATATCACGAGTTGGCGACGAGCGATCGTCTTGTTACTCAAAGGTAAAGCGGAGCAAATTGAACATAACGGAACATACCTTCTTCCAGATATTCCGTTACCAACAGTCATCCGACTGCGCTACTATGTCCGAGTTCCTTACAAAGATATTCCTTTAACACGCCGAAATATTATGCACCGAGATGGTCATTCCTGTCAATACTGTGGTTATGTGGGTGATGATTTGACTTTAGATCATGTAGTGCCGCGATCGCGTGGTGGAGGTGATACCTGGGAAAACCTTGTGACTGCTTGTGTTCGCTGTAATGTACGAAAAGGAAGTCGTACTCCTAGAGAGGCTAATATGACTTTGGATTATCCTCCTCGAAAACCCCATAGTGGTCTTTACTTTGAATTGACTAAACACGTTAAAAGTGGTAATAACAAAGAATGGCGAAAATATGTTATTGGTCTGTGAAACCCCTGCCCATCTGAGCGCAGGGGTTTTTTGTATCAAAAGAGGGAGTAGGGGGGAATAATTAATGATTTATAGAACCCCTGAAGGGATCTATTTAAAATTATAGATTGAGGGTAGGGGAGTAGGGGAGATGATTTAAATTCTACCTTTTTTCTATATTCTCCATCTCCTGACTACTGTAATGGCGATTTCCTACGGAATGCTGCCTCTTGCAGAGGAGCTGCCTCTTGCAGAGGAGCTGCGCTAACGCTAACGCAAACGCGTTAGCGACAGCATTCGGAACGAAATCGCCCCTACGACTCCTGACTCAAGAGCCAAAAACCCTGATCTTTGCGCAGATACTGTTAGGGCTTCTATATGCGATAATTGGTTTTACTTTTTATGATTGGAGATGTCTAATAGCCATCTTTTATTTTATCTATCAGTCATAAGTTATCAATACCTCCGGGTTCAGCCAGAAGTTTGATATCTGAAATTTCCTTTTTTATACTCTTGAAAAGGAAGGTTCGATTGGACATAAAAAAAATCTCCAATCTTCATAACTACTAAATCTTTGTGATTCTCGACTCCTAACTCCTAACTCCTAACTCCTGACTCCTCTGTAAATTACCGAAAAATCAAGGTAGAAAGCCTCTCCATTCATGGATAAAAAAGAAAAAAAATGCTTTTGCTCAATCCTCTTATTTATAAGAAGAGGTAATAATTAATAATTGTTGAACCTAACTACTCCCTACTCCCTAAAAATAGTGATTATGAGTACAAATGTTTGTGCGATTCGTTTAACCTAAATTAGGCTAAAGCCTATGGGACGGTTACTACAGCTCATTTGCTGTAAGAACTGATTACACATGAGGTGCAAGACCTCCCCTCAAGTGCAGAGGTGAAAGCATGACCCCTATTTTTAGGTTTAGCAAGCCTAAAAATAAAGCGGGGTTAAAAGGCAGACCACTGGTAGTCAAATCTGGTGACTGTCAAGCAAGAGTCCATGTGTAGCGAAAGCAAAGGTATGTCTGAACCATCGTTATGTATAATGGCCATAAGGACTGTTGAAGGCCAAGCCAAAAGGCAAGGATAGGGCGTAAGCGAGTGAACATTCGACTTACCAGCACCGCCCATAAACCCGGTGGATAGTACCGCCACTAAAGACTCAAGACAATGTGTAATCGGAACGAAGTAACCTTTATATATCTCTGGGACTGGTCGATGCCCAGTAGGTGCTAACCGCATGATATATAAGGGCGGGATTGAGTAAGAAGCCAACGACAATCTGTAATGGATTGTATATGCTGACGTACTCACGGTAACTCCAAAGAAATAGTCAATAGTAGCAATATATATGTCTAATACACAGGTAAAACTGATGGAGGAATGGAAAGATATAAATTGGCGAAAAGCCGAGAGATTATCATTCAAGTTGCAAAAGCGAATATTTCAAGCGAGTGAGCGTGGTGATGTCCAAGCAGTGCGTAAGCTTCAAAAGACCCTGATTAGGTCTTGGTATGCAAGATTATTGGNCCAAAGAAATAGTCAATAGTAGCAATATATATGTCTAATACACAGGTAAAACTGATGGAGGAATGGAAAGATATAAATTGGCGAAAAGCCGAGAGATTATCATTCAAGTTGCAAAAGCGAATATTTCAAGCGAGTGAGCGTGGTGATGTCCAAGCAGTGCGTAAGCTTCAAAAGACCCTGATTAGGTCTTGGTATGCAAGATTATTGGCGGTAAGAAGAGTCACTCAGGACAATCAAGGCCAAAACACCGCAGGAGTGGATGGTGTTAAAAAGTTATCCCCAACTAAGCGGTTGAAGCTAGCAAAAAACCTGAGAATCACTGGAAAAGTCCACCCCACACGGAGGGTACTCATTCCTAAACCAAACAGTGATGAGAAAAGACCTTTAGGAATACCAACAATACATGACCGTGCCTTGCAAACGCTAGTCAAACTAGCATTGGAGCCAGAGTGGGAGGCGAAATTCGAGCCAAACAGTTATGGATTCAGACCAGGACGCTCATGTCACGACGCCATTGAAGCTATCTTCAATAGTGTCAGATTTAAAGCCAAGTATGTGCTTGATGCGGATATTGCCAAATGTTTCGACCGCATCAACCAAGATACCCTGCTCAAAAAGTTAAACACATTTCCCAAAATAAGACGAGTCATCAAAAAATGGCTCAAAGCGGGATATGTAGATAACCAAGGCACTCTATTTCCTACCACAGAAGGAACGCCACAAGGAGGAACAATCTCCCCTCTACTGGCAAATATAGCCCTACATGGTATGGAAGAAAGGATTATGGAGTATGCGGATACACTAAAAGGAAGTAAGCGAGACAATCGTAAATCTCTAAACTTCATCCGATACGCAGACGATTTCGTGATACTCCATGAGGATAGGGCAATAATCCAAGAATGCCAAAAGGTAATAGAAGATTGGCTAAAAGACATGGGTTTGGAGCTAAAACCTAGCAAAACAAAAATAACCCACACATTAAATGAAAAAGGGTTTAACTTTTTAGGGTTCCACATTCGACAGCACAGAGTAGGAAGCTATAGAAGTGCTTCCAACTCAAATGGAACCAAGCTAGGCTTTAATACAATAATTACTCCTGCAAAGAAAGAGGTCCAAGGACATTACAAAAACATCGCTGAAGTCATAGAAAGGCATAAAACAGCCCCCCAAGCAGCACTTATTAGCAGGCTTAACCCAATTATAAGGGGGTGGACCAATTATTACTCAGCGGTCGTAAGCAAGAGAACATTTAATAAACTGGACTACCTTGTTTACGGAAAATTAAGGGCTTGGGCTAGGTACAGGGGAAAGGGTAGCATCAACAAGGAAAAATACTGGAAAACAGTAGGAAACAAAAATTGNCCCCCCAAGCAGCACTTATTAGCAGGCTTAACCCAATTATAAGGGGGTGGACCAATTATTACTCAGCGGTCGTAAGCAAGAGAACATTTAATAAACTGGACTACCTTGTTTACGGAAAATTAAGGGCTTGGGCTAGGTACAGGGGAAAGGGTAGCATCAACAAGGAAAAATACTGGAAAACAGTAGGAAACAAAAATTGGTGCTTCAGCACCGAAGAAGGACTAACTCTAAGAACACACTTAGAAAAACCAATTAGTAGACATATTAAAGTCAAAGGTAAAGTAAGTCCATACAACGGTGACTGGAATTATTGGAGCAAGCGCAGGGGGAAATACCCAGGAACACCCACAAGGGTAGCCAAATTAATCAAAATGCAAAAAGGAAAATGCCCCCACTGCGGTCTACATTTTACGAGTGAAGACCTACTAGAAGTTGACCACATAGTACCTAAAAGCAAGGGTGGTAAGGATACATACAGTAACCTACAACTTCTACACAGACATTGCCATGACACAAAAACGGCCTATGATGGCTCCCTCCATAAGAGCCACGATGACAGTCCGTTTTGAGTCGTATCCATGACAAAGGATGGGGTTAACGAGGAGCCGGATGAGGTGAAAGTCTCACGTCCGGTTCTGAAAGAGAGGTAGAGGTGGAAACGCCTCTATCGACTCTAACATTTTATTCGTCACGGTATAGCTGGTGATAGAGAAAATTATGACACAGATGCAGAACGTCCCCTAACAGAAATAGGCGATCGCAAAACTCACAAAATTGCTCAAAAACTCAAACAACTAGGTCTTAATTTCAATCTAATTCTTACCAGTCCCTTAGTTAGAGCAAATCAAACTGCTAAAATTCTTCAAGCTAATAAATTAAGTTCTAAAGTAGAAGAATTTTCTCCTTTAGCCCCTGGTGGAGATATTAATCTCTGGCTACAATGGCTAGAAACATGGCAACCTCAAGAAAACAGGCAATTAGCCCTAGTAGGCCATCAACCAGACTTAGCAAACTGGGCAGAAATTCTGAGCTGGGGAGAAGCCAGACAAGTATTAATACTCAAAAAAGCAGGCGTGATAGGTATTTCCTTGCCGGAAGTTGGTTCACCAGTAGGCAATAGTCAAATGTTTTGGCTCACAGCGCCAAAATTTTTACTAGATTAACCAGAATTGTTAATAGATTATTGTCAAAACAACAACATAACTAACCTAGTTGATAATGTAGCTTGAGAATATTCACATCTAATCTAAGTAAAGGGGATAGTCATGTCCGTCGTCTGCATCGAATTTAAGCCTGGTTTAGAAGGTGTTCCCGCTACCGAATCAAGTATCAGCTACGTCGATGGACAAAAAGGGATACTGGAATACCGAGGCACTAATATTAAAGAACTGGCAAAAAAGAGTTCTTTTCTAGAAACAGCATATTTATTAATTTGGGGCAATCTTCCCAGTAAAAAAGAATTAGATAGCTTTGAAGAGGATATTCGCTATCACAGAAGAATTAAATATCGCATTCGGGACATGATGAAATGTTTCCCGGAAACTGGACATCCTATGGATGCTCTACAGGCTTCAGCAGCAGCTCTAGGTTTATTTTATTCTCGTCGTGCTCTTGATAACCCAGAATATATTAGGTCTGCCGTAATTAGGTTATTGGCCAAAATCCCCACAATGGTAGCTGCTTTCCAGTTAATGCGTAAAGGTAATGACCCTGTACAGCCAAGAGATGATTTGGACTATGCAGCTAACTTTTTATATATGCTCAATGAAAAGGAACCCGATCCATTAGCAGCAAAAATATTTGATGTTTGTCTGACTCTCCATGCTGAACATACTATTAATGCTTCTACATTCTCAGCAATGGTGACAGCTTCTACTTTGACTGACCCTTATGCGGTTATAGCTTCAGCAGTGGGGACTCTTGCTGGCCCCCTACATGGAGGAGCAAATGAAGATGTGATTACTATGTTGTCTGAAATTGGTTCGGTAGAAAATGTTAGACCATATCTAGAAAAATGTTTTGAGACTAAGGCAAAAATTATGGGTTTTGGTCACCGAGTTTATAAAGTGAAAGACCCCAGAGCAATTATTCTTCAGGAACTAGCAGAACAGTTATTTGAAAAGTTTGGCTACGACAAATATTATGAGATAGCTTTAGAGATGGAAAAGGTTGTAGAGGAAAAACTAGGACACAAAGGAATTTACCCAAATGTGGACTTTTATTCTGGCCTTGTTTATCGGAAATTAGGTATTCCTAGCGATCTATTTACACCTGTATTTGCCATTGCTCGTGTGGCTGGTTGGTTAGCTCACTGGAAAGAACAATTAGTTGCTAATCGGATTTTCCGTCCTACACAAATTTATACAGGAGATCATAATGTTCCTTATACTCCCTGTGAAGAACGTTAATTTATGTTCTATTATCCTGGATAAGGTTATACTTTTTCAGTCAAGTCTAGTATAGCCAAGCTTATGTCTAAATTATTAGGACTAAGGCTCGGTATTGTTCTTACGAATGTTTATAGTTGAGGTTAATGAATATCACAATCAACATTTTTTATCAATCAAAAAATGAACGAATTGCCTACTGATATACATCTAATAAACTGAAAACTAAGCATTCAGGCAAATATTAAATTAATTATTAGAGGAGTTCAATAATTGATAATTGATAATTACCTATCCCTTAAACGGATTGGATTGAATAAAAGGAAAATAGATTCATTGTTTCTCTTGAAATAGAAGGCTTGAAACCTTAATTATTCGGTAAACCGATATTGTCTCCCTACTTGAGGCTTTAGCATCACTTATGGGTGAAATAGGGATCTAGATGGGGTATGTTAATAGAGCTATTGTTATTCATATTTCATATTTGAAGTTATAGCGTTACGCATTAAGGGATTTGACATTTATAAATCCTGTTTGCGCAGCATTCCGTAGGAAAACCGTTTGAAAGTATACTATTTGCTATTCTCTATTCCCTACCCCCTAGGGTTTAGCACTATAGAACCCCTGATAGGGATATATTTAAAATTATAGATTGAGAGTAGGGGAGTAGGGGATTGGGGGAGTGTGGAGAGATGAGGAGATGGGGAGATGGGGTGTATTAGATATCTGCCACTCATCCCATCATCAAATCAATTATTACCCATTTTTTATCAATTAATTCTCCCNGTATTAGATATCTGCCACTCATCCCATCATCAAATCAATTATTACCCATTTTTTATCAATTAATTCTCCCTCCAACCTATTTTATGGAGATACGGTTAGGGCTTCTATAGAACCTCTGAAGGGATTTATTTAAAATTCATAGATGGGGAGTAGGGGAGTGAGGGAGTAGGGGAAAGTTTAACATAGTGAAGCAAGGGAGCCATTATTCTACCTTTTTCCTCTATTCTATTTTTCCATCTCCGCCAATTCAGAATTGCTGAATTCTGACTCAAGAGCCAAAAACCTGGACCTTTGCTTATATTCCAAATGGGTTCTATAAAAGTAACATAATGTCAAAGTAATGTTACTAACCTGCTACTATAGCACTAGAATAAACTGAGCAATTATACTTAGTAGTTGATTGCCTGGAGTAATCCAGAAGATTGAGAGTAATTAAGTGCAAATATAATTAAGCTCCAACCTATGAGCTACCCTATCAAATGAACAATTAAATTAACTTTATCTAAATAAATAGACAGATTGTAAATGAATCCAGGAATCGATCTACAAAGAACATTTATTCAAGCCCTCGTAGATTTGGGCTTATCCTCAGAAATAGCTAGAACTCTATGGCTACCATTCCCTATGTTATTAATGATCGTCGGTGCGACTGTCGGCGTTCTAGTAACAGTTTGGTTGGAGCGGAAAATATCTGCGGCAGCACAACAAAGAATTGGTCCAGAATTTATCGGTCCTCTAGGAACTCTTGCCCCCCTTGCTGATGGTCTGAAGTTAGTTTTCAAAGAGGACGTTGTTCCGGCCAAAGCAGACCCCTTACTATTCACGTTAGGACCTGTCATTGTAGCTATACCTGTATTTCTTTCCTACTTAGTAGTGCCCTTTGGACAAAATTTAGTAATTACAGACCTGGGGGTAGCAATATTTTTGTGGATTGCTCTTTCGAGTATTCAACCTATTGGACTACTAATGTCTGGTTATGCCTCTAATAATAAATATTCTCTATTAGGAGGTCTACGAGCAGCAGCACAGTCTATTAGTTATGAAATTCCTCTGGCTTTAGCTGTATTGGCAGTGGTAATGATGTCCAACAGTCTCAGCACAATTGATATAGTTGAACAACAATCAAGTTATGGCATCTTGGGATGGAATATCTGGAGACAACCATTAGGGTTCATAATTTTCTGGATAGCAGTATTGGCAGAATGTGAACGTCTTCCTTTTGACCTTCCAGAAGCAGAAGAAGAATTGGTGGCTGGATATCAAACTGAATATACTGGCATGAAATTTGCTCTGTATTACTTAGCGTCCTATGTCAATTTAGTTTTATCTTCTCTACTTGTAGCGGTTTTATATTTGGGTGGTTGGGAGTCTCCAGTTCCAGTAGAACTTCTCTCTAACTTGTTTGGGGTGAGTGAAACGACTCCTTGGCTACAAATAATCAATGCCACCTTGGGTATTACCATGACCTTAATCAAAGCTTATCTACTCGTCTTTGTAGCAGTTTTGTTACGTTGGACATTACCAAGGGTGAGAATTGACCAATTATTGAACTTGGGTTGGAAATTCTTGTTGCCAGTGGCTTTGGTTAACTTGCTATTAACTGCCGCTCTAAAATTAGCTTTTCCATTTGCTTTTGGCGGATAAATAAATAGCTGATTTGAGATTTTTTGATTAAACTGTATCTAAAATTTCAAATATATACCATCCACCAGGACGATTAAGAGATTCTCGCCTCTGTCAAACTTACTTCTTGCTGGGAATGTAGGNGAAATTCTTGTTGCCAGTGGCTTTGGTTAACTTGCTATTAACTGCCGCTCTAAAATTAGCTTTTCCATTTGCTTTTGGCGGATAAATAAATAGCTGATTTGAGATTTTTTGATTAAACTGTATCTAAAATTTCAAATATATACCATCCACCAGGACGATTAAGAGATTCTCGCCTCTGTCAAACTTACTTCTTGCTGGGAATGTAGGGGCGAATGGCCATTCGCCCCTACCGACTTCTGACTTTAGCTATACTTTCGGTTAAAACTTCTTCCCCATAGTTGAAGCAGGAAATAAAGCTCAAATTTTTACTCTAAAGTTTTATAAAGCAAAAACCCATGTTCAAATTCCTCAACCAAGTAAGCGATTACGCTAAAGAAACTATTCAAGCTGCCAAATATATTGGTCAAGGTTTATCAGTCACTTTTGACCATATGCGCCGTCGCCCCATTACTGTACAATACCCTTATGAAAAGTTGATTCCTTCTGAAAGATTTAGAGGTAGAATTCACTTTGAATTTGACAAGTGTATTGCTTGTGAAGTTTGTGTAAGGGTTTGTCCGATTAATTTACCTGTAGTAGATTGGGAATTTAATAAACAAACTAAAAAGAAAAAGCTCAACCATTACAGTATTGATTTTGGAGTTTGTATATTCTGTGGAAACTGTGTAGAATATTGCCCTACTAATTGTCTATCAATGACAGAAGAGTATGAGTTAGCAGCTTATGACCGCCATGAGTTGAATTACGATAACGTTGCTCTGGGTAGATTACCATACAAGGTGACAAATGACCCAATGGTTACTCCTATGCGAGAACTAGCTTACTTGCCTAAAGGAGTTATTGACCCTCATACAGTTTCTCATACAGAGCGTCGTGCTGGTCTCCGGCCAGAAGAAATTCTGGAACAAATAGAAGCTGAAAAGCCAGCAGCAGAAACAACAGAGAAGTAATAGTTAGGGTTTGCTGAAAAAGTCTTTTTCAGAAGTAGGGGAGTAGGAGAGTAGGGGAGTATTTTTTTTGCTCTTGTCTGCCCAAAATGCTAAGTTTTTTAGTGTTTTATACTTAAAACCTGGCACTTTTTTAAACCTAAAAATGCATTTACCTTTATTGTTAATGATTTGAGGTTTAATCAGCAAGCCCTAGTTAAAGTAAACAAATATTTGTTAGTTATTAGTTATTAGTTATGAGATGCTTAAGTTAATTTTTAGTTGCCGTTAACTAATAACTACCAGCTTATAGTAATCCTAAATGATTTGTCAGAAAAAATTGTAGGGGTTTGGTCTCCTTTCCCCAAGTCAATATTGGATGAAAAGACTAAACTCCTAAATGATTTGTTAGAAAAAAATTATAGGGGTTCGGTCTCCTTTCCCCAAGTCAATATTGGATGAAAAGACTAAACTCCTAAATGATTTGTCAGAAAAAATTGTAGGGGTTTGGTCTCCAAATCCAAGCCCAAATTGGGTCAAAAGACTAAACTACTACGATCAAATATTAGAATCTATTTAGGATTGCTATAACAAAATATCATTCAAAATTCAGAGATATTTAAAGGAATAAAAAGTGGATTTAGCACAAGGGGTTCAATTCGTTTCATTTGCTATCTTAGCTGTAATGATGATTGGGGCAGCTTTGGGAGTAGTATTATTTTCTAATATTGTCTACTCAGCTTTTCTTTTAGGTGGAGTATTTCTCAGCATTTCTGGTTTATACCTTTTATTAAATGCTGATTTTGTGGCTACTGCCCAAGTTTTGATTTATGTTGGCGCTGTTAATGTTTTGATTTTATTTGCAATTATGCTTGTAAATAAAAGAGAAGATTTTAAGGCTTTGCCTAATGCTTGGTTTAGAAAGGCAGCTACAGGTTTAGTTTGTGTTGGTTTGTTTGCTTTATTAAGTACAATGGTATTGTCTACTTCTTGGTCAGTTCCTGTTAGTGGAGCTGTTGCTGAAGAAAGTTCAATTGTTTTAATTGGCAAGCACTTTTTTACAGATTTTTTACTTCCTTTTGAGCTTGCTTCTGTGTTTTTGTTAATGGCAATGGTGGGTGCTATTATTTTGGCTCGTCGAGNTTTGTGTTGGTTTGTTTGCTTTATTAAGTACAATGGTATTGTCTACTTCTTGGTCAGTTCCTGTTAGTGGAGCTGTTGCTGAAGAAAGTTCAATTGTTTTAATTGGCAAGCACTTTTTTACAGATTTTTTACTTCCTTTTGAGCTTGCTTCTGTGTTTTTGTTAATGGCAATGGTGGGTGCTATTATTTTGGCTCGTCGAGATATTTTGCCTGATGAAGTACCAACTGATATTCCTCAAACACCTGTTTTAAGTTTGCCTGAACGTCCTCGTGAATTAGTTTCAAGTTCTAGGGAAATTAATGGATAATTGATAATGGATAATTTATAATGAAAACTATCTCTAATTATTAATTATCATCTATTGGTAAGTGCTATAAATAAATTAAAAGGTTTAAGAAGTTTATGGAATTGCATCTAGAGTATTTTTTGTTATTAGCAGCAGCACTTTTTTGTATAGGAATTTATGGTTTAGTTACCAGTCGTAATGCAGTTAGGGTGTTGATGTCTATTGAGTTACTTCTCAATGCTGTAAATTTGAATTTGATGGGTTTTTCTAATTTTCTAGATGCTCAAAATATTAAAGGTCAGGTTTTTACTGTTTTTGTAATTACGGTTGCTGCTGCTGAAGCTGCTGTTGGTTTAGCTATAGTTTTGGCAATTTATCGTAACCGTGATACGGTGGATATGGAAGAATTTAATTTATTGAAGTGGTAGTTTTAAAGTAAGTATTCAGCTTAAAAAGCCGAAAAATTCTAGTAGGGTGTGTTTAGCTAACGCACAACTCCGTTTTTTCCTGACGGAATGCTCCGCAAACATATCGCGTTTGCGTCAGCATTCCGTAGGAAAGCGAAACGCTGCGCTTTTCATGTCGCGCAGTGTAACGCACCGACAATATTCGGGATAACTACAAACTACTAAACGGTGCGTTACGGCGCAACGTAACATTTAACAGTTCAACCGTAGTTTGTAGTAAGCGCCTAACGCACCCTACTGCTAAACTGCTATTAGCATTCAGAATTCAACTTTAGGCGATCGCCTTTTTTTCATAACTATTAATTCTCGTTGTAGAATAATTATAGTTACTGTGATAATAAGTTAATCACTAATAGCTAATAGTTGATAGTTGAGACGCAGCAATTCAACAGGAAATGGTTACATCTTAACACCGGGAAATGTTTAATTTGAGAAGTTTTTAACATTTCTCGGTTCGTTTTTATAGAACTATTTATTGTCC
>NZ_LGSU01000143.1 GCF_002260545.1 Hydrocoleum sp. CS-953
GGGGAAAGAGATTCTACTATAAAATTTCTTAAATTATTCAGTTTATCTTTCCCAGAAAAATCAATTCAAATAACAACTAATTTAGATAATTAGGAGATGAAAAATGGAACAGTTATTTTTACTCGTATTTTTAGCTTTAGGTGGTTCAAGTTTAGCCGGAAGTGTCAAAGTTATTAATCAAGGTAACGAAGCTTTAGTTGAAACTTTAGGCAGATATAATGGTAGAAAATTAGATGCTGGTTTGAAATTTGTTATCCCATTTTTGGATAGAATTTCTTATCAAGAAACTATTCGGGAAAAAGTATTAGATATTCCACCTCAACCATGTATTACTAGAGATAACGTAGCAATTAGTGTAGATGCTGTAGTTTATTGGCGAATTATGGATATGGAGAAAGCCTACTACAAAGTAGAAAATCTCCAATCTGCAATGGTTAATCTAGTTTTAACTCAAATTAGGGCAGAAATGGGTAAATTAGAATTAGACCAAACTTTTACAGCTCGTACAGAAATTAATGAGGTATTACTGAGAGAATTAGACATTGCTACTGACCCTTGGGGAGTAAAAGTAACTAGGGTAGAATTACGAGATATTAGCCCTTCTAAAGCAGTACAAGATTCTATGGAATTACAGATGACTGCCGAACGGCAAAAACGAGCAGCAATTTTAACTTCAGAAGGGGAAAGAGATTCTGCAATTAACTCTGCTAGGGGTAAGGCAGAATCACAAGTTCTTGATGCTCAAGCTCGTCAAAAAGCAACTGTTTTAGAAGCAGAAGCACAACAAAAGGCAATTGTCCTGAAGGCTCAAGCCGAACGTCAATCTCAAGTATTGAATGCTCAAGCAACTGCTGAAGCATTAGAAATTATTACTAAAACTCTTCGTGAAGAGCCCAATGCAAAAGAAGCACTCCAATTTTTATTAGCTCAAAATTATCTGGATATGGGTCAGAAGATTGGTAGTAGTGACAGTAGTAAAGTTATGTTTATGGACCCCCGGAATATTCCAGCAACTTTAGAAGGTATGCGTTCTATTGTGGCAGATGGCAAAAATTCAGTTGGCAGTTAGTATGGCAAATTGAATTAAGAATGTAAAATTGAAAAATTGGCGTTGCTGATAGGTGGCTATGAATTGAATTTTTTGGCAATTGCGAAAATATTGAATCAAAAATACTTGAAATTATTAAGTTCTTATTTTCATACCTTGATTCAGCAACGCCGAAAAATTTAATAATTCTAAATTCTAAATTCTGAATTCTGAATTCTAAATCACGAAATATCTTCAGCTTAAGGTACACTTATCACAAAGTCCAAAAAACTCCAAAGTGTGGTAAAAAATCTTAAATTTGTGGGACTCCTGCAATTTGTCCTCCAAATAATGGACAGGACATTCATTAATAGGTATAGAAGTCCCACATTTAACACAAGTCAGATGATGTTGGTCTTGCTGTAGACAACTATAAACAGATTCACCATTAGCCAAAGTCCGCACAATTACTACTCCCTCTAGTTTGAGAGCATCCAAAGAACGATATACTGTGGCTAGTCCCAGAGGTTTGTTACATCTGCGTAGTTTTGAATGGATATCCTGAGCAGATAGCGATCGCTTCTGGGTTGTTAGTAATTTCAAAATACGCTCTTGAGACCGAGTGCGATTGATTTTCATGGCCAATATAAATAATGAATAATGGATAATGGATAATGCATAATGAAAACTATCTCTAATTATGAATTATCAAGGGTTTGCCCTTTGACCCTGTGGTGGTAGAACAACTTGCGTTCAACTAATCTTTCAGGTTTTTGAGTAAGTTTGAGTAAGTTTAGTTGAGCGGTAGAAATTAACAGATAATATCTAAAAGTAGTTCTATTAAAATTTTAACTTTTATACTAACGTGACAAAACAATATCAAGCACAAATCCATGTTACTCTAAGACCATCTGTTTTAGACCCTGCTGGTACCGCAATTCAATCTGGATTAGTACAAATGGGACATGAAAATATAGAACAAATTAGAATTGGTAAATATATTGAGTTGAAACTTCAGGCAACAGATGAGGCAACTGCTAGGGAACAATTAGAATTAATCTGCGATCAATTATTGGCAAATCCTGTCATTGAAAATTATCGCTTTGAATTAAATGAAGGAAGAAGTTAAGGAGGAAGAAGGAAAAAGGAAGAAGTGAAGAGGTATTTAGGGCTAGCTGAATAAATATAGAATCGTGGTAATATATTAGTTTAAGTGGTTCTAAACCTTGAAAAAGTACAAA
>NZ_LGSU01001430.1 GCF_002260545.1 Hydrocoleum sp. CS-953
TTTAATTGTTTGTTAGCCCAACGTCTTCTTATACCTCCAGTTAACTGATGCCAGATCATAAATGTATAAGCACGATCGGACTAAAATAAAATGCCTTTTTAGGCTGATTTTATCTCTAACTTGATATTCTCGCGAGTCCTAACCATCCTTTGGCTTCCCGGTAGAAAACTTCCACCCAATTTCTTTGAGAATAAGTAGAATATATCCACTCTGGAGTTGCATATTTGTGTTCTATATTAGTTATATAATAGTTAATATCAGTGGCCTCAGAAAAACTTTTAGCATTCATAACGATAGCTATAGTTTTTTGACCTGACATCCTAGATATTTGTACTTCTAATGTAGCTACCCAAACTTCGTACTTATTTTTTGTACTTACTTGAACTAAGTTAAAAGCTTTTTGAGGTATACTTTCTGCCAGCTTATCTAATCTAATTTCCTCTGGCATTTCATCCTGTTTTTTGATGATTACTTTGCGATTTTTAGCTAATCCTCCTATATAAGTTAAATTCCTTTTCTCTAGTTGATTTAAGAATGATGTATTATTACCATAGCCTCCATCAATTAACACAATTTCTGGTTGGTGTCCTCTCGACAAACATTGATCTACGCTCTTACATTGCTAAGTCTNTTTCTTAACAAATTCTGGGTCTTTTTTTCCTTTTGGAAAAGAATCAGCTTTCTGATACAAAGCTATATCTAAAGGCAGACTTTTAACTCCATCATCAAGATGAGTTGTAACTACGACTACACCATTATCTGTTTTTCCTATTTCTCCTATATATTGTCGCCCTACTCCTGCCGTTAAATTACCACTTCTTGCTCCGTCTTGACGCCGAGGAAACCTCGGCGCAGGCGGTGCGCTTTTTCTGTGGCCTGAATCGTCTATAATTAGAGCAAATGAACGAGAAGGTATGAAGTGACGACATTCCCACATCACTTGCAGACGACGCTCCCATNTAATTAACGTAAAATACATATCAGATATATATTATACCCTTTTTTTTACTATTTTTTCACTAAAGTCCCGTTATCAAGAACTTCACAACTAACTGATTAAGTATGAATAGTCATACCTCCTCTCTCTGTAGAGTTGTTTTAATCCCTTGCCTTATTCAAGCTAGTTGATTGAGTTGTGAAACTTTTTTCTTAATACTTATTTGACAAACAGTCTTTTAATCTATTCCTTAACCATAAATATTGAAACTTTTGGGGAGATAGGTAGGGCTTGCTGAAAAAGTCTTTTAGTAGTGGTAGGAGTCAGGAGTCATATAAAATTCGGTAGAACAGTTGTCCGCAGCGACGATAGGAAGCAATCTCAGAGATTTAAGAGATTGCTATCCGTTCCGGAATGCTCCGCAAACCTTCCACTCCGTTCCAGTCGCTGCGGACGCAAGCTATAGTAATTATCCAGATTGTATATCAGGAGTCAGGAGTCAGGAGAAATGGGGAACTCATAATACCATTTCTCAAAAACTTTTCTATATTTACTTGAGTAGGGGAGTAGGGGAGTAGGGGAGAAGTAAACATAATCATAATTAATGGTAAATTACTTCAAATTAGCAAAAAAGTGTTTATTATGTATTACTTACTTAATAGCTGAAGTGTTCCCTAAGTATAGCATTAATGCATGGGAATTGGTATAAAATATAGAAACCGGGTTTGTATTAGATACCCTATGATAGTGATATCTGTCTTCCACAAACCCGGTTTATTCGCGGGATCATCCAAATTTTAAGCTTTTGTTTTCTTTAACTCATCTAAAGATTTTGCTAGCATATCTAAATCTTCCATATATTCAGATAATTTAATTTGATAAATCTGCAAATTTGAGTAAATTTTATCTGCTTCTTCTCCTTGACTTTCTCGTTGCCAAACTAAAGCTTCAAGTTCTGATTGAAATTTATTTGTGTAATCTTTGATTTGCATTTCTGCACTGCGAAAGTCTTCCTTAACTTGCTGTTGTATGACTAAATTAATTACCGCAGCACTATCTACAATTTGTTCATCAATTCTTCTACAAATTAATTGTAAAATTGCCTGCAAGTCTACTTCAAAGCTTTTGACTTCCACATCGACAAAATATACTTCATCTTCTTCGCATTTTCGCTTTCTTACCTCTTGTACTTGTTCTATATATTTGATTCTCTCCAGAATTTTATCTACTTTATCATCAATCATTCCTTCAAAATTGAGATGAGGAATAATAATCGGATTAATATTTAACTCAATTCGCAAAGATTCACCCAGGTAGACAGAAAGTTGATTAGATATTTCTTGGATTTTGTTTTGTATTTCTGTTGCTAAATTTTCCCGAATTTTAGTTCCTTCCCGAATCAATTTATCTTGCACATCTACCCACAAATTCTGAATATGAGGGGAGCAGTATTCATTGACTGTTTTAATCAACTTTTCAGCATCTTTCTCTTCCTTAAATCTAATTTTATAAATATTTTCTGAATCCTGTCGATCAAGTTGATTGAACAGATTATCAAATCCTTGAAAAATTGCTCTAAATAAACCACCTCTTGAGTTAGTTTGTTTCTCAAATTTTGACTGGTTAGATATTGAATTAGGCAACTTAGATATTGAATTAGGCAACTGTTCAATTTCTATTTTTATCTGCTCTTTAGCATTCGTGGCAAATAATTGTAATTCTTGCTTAAACCTTTCAATTAACTTTTTTTCCTGTTGCTTAACTAACTTTTTTACTTCTAAAACCTGCTGATTAGCATTATCAGCTTTTTCAGCATATTCCTGAACGTTTTGTTTCAGAGTTTCCAGCTCAATTTCCCATCCTTGAATTTGAGTATTTAAACTATCCTCAATTCCTTTAACTACTTTTTCCAGTCTTGCCAAAACATCCTCTAAAAGATTTACTCCAGAATTTTGAGTAATAGTCTGAATTACCATTTTTTCTATTTCTGGAATTTTACTATCTATTAATGCTTGGCGGGCAATTTTATGAGGTGCTGGTGTAATTAAATCGCCATCTTCATTTTTTTTAGAATATTGAGAACTAAAGAACTTTTGAAAATCCTCAATTTGACCTTCAGTTGCTTTACCAGCATCAATTAATTTTGCTAAAAGTCCCTGTCGGGAACTAGCAGGATAAATTATCGGATGAGGAAAACCAAAACTACTCAATTCTCGTTTTAAGTCATTAATAACTTCACGAATTTCTCGGTCTCTTTCCCCTCTTAAATCAACTTTGTTCAGGATAAAGTAAACCTTCCCTGCATTTTTAGCAAGTATTTCTTTACGATTTTCTACTACTTCCTTGAATAAGTCTAAAATAGCATTATCTTTGTAGGAAGTGTAATTTAGAATAAATAGAATTGCGTTACAAGTTCGCAGCGCTTCTAATGCAGTTTGCTTTAATTTTACCGTATTAAAATTAGCCGACTCCCACTCATTCGGACCGGGAGTATCGAGTAGAGAAAAACCAGCTAATGAGGGAATTTGGCTAATAGCTTCTATGGGATGTTCTACTTCAAATCTAATTGTTTTATCAGGATTATTTTTTTCCCGAATTTCCCTGGTACGCTCTAAAAATTTCTGTTGAATTTCTCCTGCACTTCCTGCCACTAAAATTACAGGTTGCTCCTTAAGTTCGCGATATTCTAAAAGTCTCGGAGTTGCGCCATTATAAATATGTTTAATATCGGTTCGACAAATAGTACAAGCGGCATTTTCACTAGCTAAAATATCCGCCCCAATGACAGCATTTAGAAATGTACTTTTACCAGCTTTCATAGCTGCAACTACTGCTACTTGATACTTTTGCTCTTGCAAATTTTGGAGAGTTTGAACGAGATTATTTTCAACAACTTCTAATCCTTGAGTCTTATCTCCTTCTGTGAGTTTACCCCGCCGAAATTCTTGCAGGAATTGTAAAATTTTAGTTCCAGTTTGATTAATTCTGTTGTGTAGTTGTTGAAAATTTTGAGAGAACATATTTTGATAATTATGATTCATAGTAGGTGGTTGTTGATAATTTGATTCTAGAGGTTGATGATTAGGTGAAACAATTTTTTGCAGTGGTTCAAATTCTTGATACCAAGTCAAAGATTTCTTCAAGAATTTAGAATTTAGAATTTAGAATTTAGAATTATCTCTTCTTATAAAAAAGAGGATTGGCTAAAAGGATTTTTTTTTCTTTTTTCTCCATGAATGGAAAGGCTTTATACCTTGATTTTCCGGTAATTTAATCTTGAGCATAAATCTTGACTTTGCTGATAAATTTGAGTTGCAAATACTCAATTATTTGCCTAATTCGCTGAATAAGTTTGTCAGGGGTAGGGATTTTTTTCCTTTAACAATAACTTCGATAATTCCCTGCTNGGCTAAAAGGATTTTTTTTTCTTTTTTCTCCATGAATGGAAAGGCTTTATACCTTGATTTTCCGGTAATTTAATCTTGAGCATAAATCTTGACTTTGCTGATAAATTTGAGTTGCAAATACTCAATTATTTGCCTAATTCGCTGAATAAGTTTGTCAGGGGTAGGGATTTTTTTCCTTTAACAATAACTTCGATAATTCCCTGCTCAAAAAAACTTTTGGTTTTGATTCCATCAGTTATAAGTAAGTAGTCTAGTATCTCCCTAACTGCTTCAGCATTTCCTTGTTTAGCAAGTTCTATGATTCTTGCAGAATCAGAATTTAGATAATTATTTTCCATTTAATATTCTCCTTTAGCTTATGTCAAAACGAGAGGAAATAAATTGTTGATTCTGGGAATTAATAAGCTGTTGTTGTTGAATCGCCCGAACTTTATTTCGAGCATAATAATAACTGGGAATAAGAATTAATTCTTCGTTGGCTTCGCAGAGAACTTCGTTAGTAATATCTACTGCTTCTCGAAAACTTTGTAAAGCATAAATTGAAGGTTCTCTATCAATATCTGCCATTAAGTAAATTAGATGTTGCTGTAATCTTAATGCTAAACGTAGACAATCTTTTTCCACTTCATCTAAAGCTTTTTGTCGGATTAGCTCGTTAATTTTATTTTGACTTTTATCTGCTAATTCATAATATTTTTGCTCCAATTCTGCATATTGTTCAGATAATTCATTGGCAATTTTTCGGTGATGTTTTGCTGCTTGTCTATCCTTTTCTCCTACTGCATGAGTAGTAAAAGTTCCTGCAACAGCTCCCACTGCTAAACCTAATGCGCCAATAATAAAAGGAAAAACCATAATTAACTCCTGGAAAAATTGTGTTTATTTGTAGTTTTGCTTTAGCACCAAATTTGGAAAATGTTGGGTTTTTCCGTTAGAAATGCTCGGCAAACATTCCATGCTTTGCTCCGCAATGCTAACGCAAACGCAATGCTAACGCAAACAACCTAACCTACATAAATTGCTCAATAAATTATTTCAGTTTCTCTGTTTGGCTTAATTATGTTGTGGAATTGTTGAAAGTTTTGAGAGAATATATTTTGATAATTATTGTTCACGGTAGATGGTTGATAATTTGATTATAGAGGTTTATAATTAGGTGAAACTATTTTTTTTTACTGGTTCAAATTCTTGATACCAAGTCAAAGATTTCGTAATTCCATCTTGAGCATAAATCTTGACTTTGCTGATAAATTTGAGTTGCAAATGCTCAATAATTTGCCCAATTCGCTGAATAAGTTTGTCTGAAGTAGGGATTTTTTTTCCTTTAACAATAACTTCTATAACTCCCCGATCGTAAAAACTTTTTGTTTCTATTTCATCAGTTATGAGTAAGTAGTTTAAAATCTCGGTGACTGCTTCAGCATTTCCTTGTTTAGCAAGTTCTATGATTCTGACAGAACAAGAATTTAGAGTATTATTTTCCATTTTGTTGTAATTTATAGAATGTTTATTCTGACTTTCACTGTAAGAATATTCTTGAAAAAAACTAGATTTATTTGAAAGCTCAAATCCTTGCTTAGATTTCCTAAAACCTCCTAGATATTCTCTTTCTTCAGCGCGGATTAAATTTCGGTTCCAATAGTCAACAGAAATAACTATCAATTCCTCATTTAGTTGATATAAAACATTATTAGTAACATCAACTGCTTCTCGAAAATTATTTAAAGTCAGTGTTGATGGTTCAGAGTCAATTTCCTGCATTAGTGAAAGTAAATTTTGCTGTAATCTTAACGCCAAACGTAAGCGGTCTTTTTCCACTTCATCTAATGCTTTTTGTCGTTTAAATTCGTTAATTTGCTGTTGACTTTTATCTTCTAATTCATCATATTTTTTCTTCAATACTGTGTACTTTTCAGATAATTCATTAGCAATTTTGCGGTGATATTTTGCTTTTTCTCTATCTTTTTCTCCTGCTGCATGAGTAGTCACAGCTCCGACAGTAGCTCCCACTGCCGCACCTATCCCACCAATAATAAAAGGTAAAACCATAATTAACTCCTAGAAAAATTATATTTGTTTGTAGTTGCGCTTTAGCGCCAAATTTGGAAAATTTTGGGTTTTTCCGTTGGAAATGCTCCGCAAACGTTCCTCAACCCAACCTACATAATTTAAGAATAATTGTAGGTTGGGTAGGACGAAGTGAAACCCAACAAAAACATTGGTAAACAATAATAGAGTTGTTGGGTTTTTCCGTTGGAAATGCTCCGCAAACGTGCCTCAACCCAATCTACATAATTTCAGGATAATTGTAGGTTGGGTAGAACGAAGTGAAACCGAACAAAAACATGGGGAAACAATAATATTATGTTGGGTTTCATTCCTCTACATAAATTGAAGATTTTTGAGTATAGATGTACCAAAAATTTCAGAAAAAAATAATTATATTATGTTGGGTTTCGTTCCTCAACCCAACCTACTTCCTGCCACACCTATCCCACCAATAATAAAAGGTAAAACCATAATTAACTCCTAGAAAAATTATATTTGTTTGTAGTTGGGCTTTAGCCCTATAAATATATTTTGGGCTAAAGCCCAACTACGAGCTTTTTTTGTCAATAAAATCTAACTATTTGTAGGTAAAAAACCTTGCTGAGAATTACCAGGTAAATTTTGAGAATTATTAGGCATTGCTCCTAATGACTTAGCTATAGCTACTGACTCTAAATACCGCTTCATCGCTCCTTCTATTCCTGGTTCACAAGGTCTATTTTTTATCTGTTCATTTACTGCATCTGCTTCTGCCAAAAAATCTAAATTTTTCTGGTGCTGATAACTTAATTCATCCTCAATTTCTTGCAGACGTGTTAAGTCTTCCTTAGTCAAAGAATCATAATAATTCTTAACTGCTTCCTTGTGACTTTCTAAAATGTGGAAAAACTCATAAACCATACCCGCGCCACCCACTGCTAACAATGCTGGCGAAACTGCACTCAACGCCATTCCAATAGGTGGGCAAAGAGAAGCAACTGTAGTAATAGTAAAAGCAGATGCAGCACCCACAGCACCCCCTTTTCCTGTATCTTTCAGGGTTTCCAAAATTGCTTCACCCTCAGATATTTCTCCACGCACTACCCGCAAACCATTGTTTAACAGAGAAAAAGGCATAGTAGTTACCGCACCTATCGCTGCTCCCATTGGTGTTGCTTTGACTCCAGCTTTCACCGCTCCCGTCAAGTTATCAATGTGCCATTTTGCACCCAGTTTTGCCTGTTCCTGCAAAGTCATGTCTTTGTTCCCGCGTGCCCTATTATCTTTGGCGTTTTCCCACTTCATATTCCTGGGCTCATTTGAACCACCTTTACTATGTGGTTTAACGTGACTCGCATCTTTATCAGACAAATAGTCTCGCATATTTCTAGCAGCATTTTCAGCATTAGTCCCCGCGCGTTGAGATGGTGGAACTTTGTTAAACATTTCCTGAGCTNGTCATGTCTTTGTTCCCGCGTGCCCTATTATCTTTGGCGTTTTCCCACTTCATATTCCTGGGCTCATTTGAACCACCTTTACTATGTGGTTTAACGTGACTCGCATCTTTATCAGACAAATAGTCTCGCATATTTCTAGCAGCATTTTCAGCATTAGTCCCCGCGCGTTGAGATGGTGGAACTTTGTTAAACATTTCCTGAGCTTGAGCGTAAGTTCTCGATGCTTCTCCTGGACGAACTCCTCCTCGATAGAATTTTCGCGTCGCACTAGCAGATAAGTCTTGAAATTTAGCGTTGTAGACTTTACTTGTAGCTGCTGCGTTAACCGCAGAGTTACGTTGCGAGTCATTGGACATGATTTTTTACTCCAAACAATATTACCTTTTAATCAGAAAATTTGAGTTGTTTTCTATTAATAGGTTAAGCTTTTTGTTAGTTGTTTGGAAACTGTGGAAAATACGGATTTATTAATTCATCTATACCTAAACGACTGTTTCTTTTTTCACCTTTTCTTTGGCTTGAAAATAATAGTATAAATTTGCTACGGTTAAATCTGGAATTTCTTGCCAGTTAGAGTTTGCAAAAGCTGTTAAACCTGTATTTTTTGCTTTTTGACTGATAAATGTTTCATAATTATGACGTAAAGTTGGCTTGACTAAAAAATTAAGTTGGTCGCGTAATGCAGGATAGTGAGATTTTTGTTTTAAGTCTTCATAAATTAATTGTTCTAATGGTTCAGAAAATATGTCGCTACTCTGATTATTTTCTGAAGTTTCTGTTTGGTTTGTCTCCATATTTGCTAACTCTTGTTGTTCATCTGGGGAGAGATTTTGTAACCAGTTAATGTGATTTTGCCAAGAATTTAATACCGCTAGATCGTGGGTATGAATACGAGTAATTTCAGGGAAGAGAAAATCAAGTTCAGTTTCGGAATTAGATAATTTAATAATGTTAAGTAAATCTTGGCAAATTTTCTCTTGGAGATGAGAAAGGCGATCGGTAACTGCTGATAATTCATTTTGCACTTGATAGGTGGTAATTATTGCCTGATCTATTGCCCAAGCGCATTCGAGTCGGCGCAGTCGTCCCGCACCACAGACTTCTGCTAATAATCCTGGGTTAGTGTAATCAGCTAAAGCTTGATATAACATTCCCCGTGCAGCATCTATTTCAGCGTTTCGTCGTTGGGTGTCTTGAATTTTCAGTGCTAACTGGAAGCGTTGGAGAGCTTGGGTAAATAAACCGTAAGCACGAATAAGCACCAGACGATGTTGTTCAAATTTGATATCATGAGCAACTTCGTCAATATGTTGGATAATTTCTGCACTTTGGTCTTTCAGCGCTTGTTTCAAGTCGAGGAAACCTTCTCTGACTTCTAGTCGCAGTTGTTTGACATCTTCCCGCAGTTTCAAAGTTTGCCACAGGTTGACCCCCGATAAAACCACTCCCGCAGCAGTACCCACACCGATAACTGCTGTAGTTGCTTGCAATGTGGCGACGCTACTCAAAAGTGCTTGTTTGACTGCTTCTATTTCACGATAAGTTCTTTGAAAACCTTGGTTAGTTTGATACATTTGCGCTCCACCTGTGACTACTGTTGTTGCCATTTGTAGGGGAGCGGTAAGTGGGTTAATTTTTAGTGCTTGTATAGCGGTTTGTATTAAGTCAAGTTTATCGTTTGTGATTTCAAATCCTTCATTGACTACTCTATAAGTTTCTTGAAATCCTAAGTGGTTTTGCGCCATTTGTGCCCCACCCATTCCCACATTTGTTGCTATTTGAGCGACTCCTAAATTTTGGATAAATTGCATTCCTAATGAGATTACATCTAACCTACTATAAGTTTCTTTAAATCCTTCATTAACTACTTTATAAGTCTTCTGAAAACCTCTGTGAGTTTGCGCCATTTGTGCCCCACTCATTCCTAGTTGAGCAACTTGAGCAAATGGTTTTAAAGGGCTGAAATTAACTATAGTACCTACTGCATGACCAACGAATTTTTTAGTTACTACATCCCTAGCAATACTCAAAGCTACGTCCGTCGCTTTACTCTTAACAACTTCGTATAGACCTTTTTTAAGACCTTCTTGAATTGCTGGACTGAATAGAAAAGTTAAATTACTTGACATCACTTAAACCAACTTATATTCTATAATTACAGATAAACTGATAATATCAAACTTAGTGAAAAAAGAGAAGACTTGAATTTATGAACACCCCACAAATAAACTCTAATACTGTCGAGCTATTGTCGCGTCTTGGAGGCAAAAAACTCTCACCAGAAAATATTAGCTTCTCAGTAGTTTTTCTAGCAAGTTTAGTAACTGTACTATTAGGAATTATGTTCGCTGACGGTACAGTTACAGATGAAGAAGAGAAAATATGGGAAACTACTATAGTTTTCGGNCAGTAGTTTTTCTAGCAAGTTTAGTAACTGTACTATTAGGAATTATGTTCGCTGACGGTACAGTTACAGATGAAGAAGAGAAAATATGGGAAACTACTATAGATAAATTTATTAAACAAGATAAAAGCTTATTACAACTAATTCAGTCAATCACTAATGGATTACAAAAAAATCAAATATATACTAAACCAAAAGTATTAATAATTCTAACTTCCCAACTCTCAAAATCAGAAAAATTATTATTAATTGCTCTTGGCTATGAAGTAGGTATAGCTAATGGAAATTTAAAAACTCCCGAACAAAAATATTTACAACTCATTGCTAAACGTCTAGAAATAGAACCAGAATATTTAGCAGTTATTGACGCTGGATTTACGGGAAAATTAGATGTAGAAACAAAAGCTTTAAATGAAGTTTATACTTTACTTAATCCAGATAATTTTCCATCACTTGAACCAAGTTTTGCTGAAGCAGCCAATCAAATTATTAATAAATTACCGCCTCTTTCCCAAGAAACAGGGAATCAAAAAACTCTAATCCAAGAACCAAACCACCAAAAATTAGATAGTTATTATTTTGATATTAATCAGACAGCAAACAAATTAAAAGAATTAGTTCAGTCTAGTTTAGATGAGTTATTACAAGCAGAAGCTAAATTAAACAATAAACCAATCATTGCAGCAATTAATAGACAGAAAATCTGGCTGCAAGTGGGAGAATTTAGCGGGTATTATGTGAAAATATTAGACTTAGGAAATCTTCCCAAAAATCAAGCCATTGAAGAAATTGATAAAACCTGGAATGAATGGGTAGTAAATTTAGAAGCTACTCTCAAAGAACAGTTGTTAACTAAAACTGAAATAGAAGTAGAAACTACAGAAGAACAAAGTAAATTAACAAAGGCTTACGGTAATAAATTTACTCGAATTTTCCAAGATGAGTTAGAAAATTTTGTCTTGACGATAATTAATCAAAATTTAGGAGTAGTCACACAGTCAGTAAATGGAATTAGTCAAAGTATTAAATATTTGCAAGTAGAATCAAATATAGATAGTTTCGGTGCAGAGATTATTTCAGAAATAGATAGTTTAATTGATACTATTAATAATATAGTCAAGCACATCCATGAGGAGGGATTAGGAGATAATTCTGGATTTGATGTTTTTGAATTTGTAGATAGTGCTGTAGGGAATGTTTTTAACTTTATGGGTGGTACAAATACCCAACAAATTAAGCAAAAAGTTTTTGAGAGAGGTTGGAAGCGGTTTGTACAATCAAAAGATAAATTATTTGAGAAAATAAAAGAGAATATTTCTACAGTTATTGATGAGAAAATTGACTCAGCAACTCAAATAACTGAACAGGCAATTAAACTGTATGAAGATTTTCTCAAAACTCAATCAAGGTATCAACAAGAAACACCAGAACAACAGGAAATTGAAAAAGCATGGATTCGGGAGCAAAGAGAAAAACTTGAGGGAGTAGAGAAAGGAATAGAGGCTGTTTTAAGTTATGATTCAACTATATAAATATGTCGATATAATTAAAGTTAAAAAAATTGTAGTGGCGGTTTTAGCCGATGAATTTTATTTCCACAAATTAACCTATATAGCATTTCTCAGTAAGCGTGAAGTACCCTGCTTTCGATCTCCCCTAACCCCCCTTGAAAAGGGGGGAACCGGAAGTCCCCCTTAAAAAGGGATTTAGGGGGATCATTGATGTACCTCACGCCCGGTGAAAACCGCTCTAATTCAAATTAGAATTAAGTAGTTATTTTAGAACGGTATATACACTTATCTTTACTATTTATTCAAGCAAAAAGGCGGGCAAATATTTACCCACCCTTTTTGCTTCTTACTTATTCGTTTTTTAATGAATTAAACTTGGAGAAGTTAACACAAATACATCTCGATATCCCATCTCTTCTATCACAGGTTTTATCGGAGTTGTAAAGTGCAAAAATTCATGGTCATTTACCAATAATAAATCCCCTGGATTGAGAATTTTACTAAATACTGGCTTTTCTTTTCTAGCAGTATAAAGATGAGTTGCTCCACCTTGAATATTATGTCTATTTACTGCAAATATGCCTATAAAATCTGTGCCGTCTCTGTGAATACCTTCGGGTGCTGGATTACCTGAATTATTAGGGGAACAAATAGTTCTAATTTGATGTACTCCTATTTCTGCTTCTGGATGTATTTTACAGGAATCACAGAAGGCTAATATCATTTTTTTAAAGTTATCTAAGGCGATAAGTCTGTCATCTATTTCAGCAAATTCTCTTTTAATATCTCCTACGATAGGATTATAATCTTTGCTTTGGAAAAGACAACCGTGAGGTTGCTTAATTAAGTCTTCCCCTGAAATAATAAAACGAGAAAGTCTTCTATAACGATACTTACCTTTTATGTATGGATCGACAGGAAGGTTGGCAAAAAACTCTTCAAAACCTTCCATACTAATTGAGTTTACCTTTTTGTAGGTAAACATAAAAGCGTAATCTAAATTGATTGATTCTAAAATTTTTTGCATAGATATTTCTCCCCATTTTATGGAGTAAAAATTGAGTTTTATATTGTTTATATTTTTAGTATAGCTCAGGTTTCTGAGAAGTGTTGCTAAACAGTATACAAACTATTAATTTTTGTAACAAAGTGTATCGAATTACTCAAAAAAAGGTTTATATCAAGTTAATTAACTAATACTGTTTCACAGAAGTTAAAAGTCAAAAGTCAAAAGTCAAAAGTAAGATTTT
>NZ_LGSU01001431.1 GCF_002260545.1 Hydrocoleum sp. CS-953
GATGGGGAGATGGGGAGATGGGGGGATGAGGGCTATTTTTATACTTTTTTCCCTATTCTATTTCGGGAAATTATGACTCCTGTCTCCTGTCTCCTGTCTCCTGTCTCCTAATCCTCACTTTTGTAAAGATACCAAATGGCTTCTATGCAGTTTTAGTAGATCGAAAAGTGACATTAGAAGAGGCTGAACTCTTGCGGGCGATCGTCATTTCCCTTAACTGTCCAATTCCTCCTTTTTTGGAATAAATCTCTCATCTCAAATCCGTTTAAACAGTTATAGATTGATTAACTCTTTAGGAGTCAACCTACCCCCGCTGAATTAGAGATTACAGCGGGGGAGTATGTCAATCTCAAGTCCTACATACAGGATGTAGTCAAAAGATTTAAGGTAACATTTGACCGCTAGTAGGAAAAACCGAAGAGTGAGATTAAGAGCGTTGCTGAGTGGTAATGATTTTTAGATTAAGTATCAACGCTAAACATAAGTTTTTCAATTTTACCTTCAGCTACTTACCATTACATTTCAGCAACGCCAGATTAAGAGGGTTATCCTTTGATAAACCGGGTCGATGAGGTCATATTACTAAAGGAGTGGCTCTGTTGGAGATCCGGATACTCACCGGGTTCGAGGTCGATGTAGTTACCACTAGCATCGGGATTTTGGTATAGCCTGATCTTATCTCCTGGCCTGTAATTCGGCCCTTTGAATACCTTCACCGAGGTAGTCAGGTTGTTGTAGCTGGAGTAGGTAGCCAGGTCGTCCACATCCTCAAATATAATCAGCTTCCGACCTGCGTAGTTTATAAGGTCGTACAGTTCTGCCACCACCGGGATCGGACTTACCACTGGGGCTGGTGGCACACCCTGGTTGAACTTGACCGAAGATATCGCCTCCCCGAACCGCATTGGTGTCTGGAGATCCGGATATTCACCAGGTGTCAGCACTAACTGACTACTGAGATAGTTGGGGTCGCGGTAGAAGCTCACCTCGTAGTTGGCATTCGGGTCGAAGTTAGGACCCGGACGGATCTTCAACGAGCTAGTTCTGTTATTCATATTATAAAGAGCCAGGTCGGGGGTGTCTTGGCTCAAGAGCAGACGCCAACCTGGATTCCCTCTCCAGAATAAATTCTGGTACAGCTCCACGATTAAGGGAATGTGGGCGTACTCCATTGACCCGGGGGAAGCTGGTTCAGACCCCGTGCCATCTCCGATGATAAACCGGGTCGATGAAGTCCTATTACCAAAGGTGTGGCTCTGTTGGATATCCGGATACTCACCGGGTTCGAGGTCGATGTAGTTACCAGTACCATTGGCCGTGTCGTAGAGCCTGATCTTATCTCCTGGCCTGTAGTTCGGCCCTTTGAATACCTTCACCGAGGAAGTCAGGTTGTTGAGCGAAGAGTCGGTCAGCAGGTTGTCCACATCCTCAAATATAATCAGCTTCCGACCTCCGTAGTTCACACCGTTGTAGAGTTCGGCTACCACCGGGATCGGACTCACCGCTGGAGCTGGTGGCACACCCTGGTTGAACTTGACCGAAGATATCTGCTCCCCGAACAAGATTGGTCTATTGTGGATATCCGGATATTCACCAGGCGTCAGCACTAACTGACTACCGATATAGTTGGGGTCGTTGTAGAAGCTGACCTCGTAGTGGGCATTCGGGTCGAAGTTAGGACCCGGACGGATCTTCAACGAACTAGTTCTGTTATTCATATCATAAGGAGCCAGTTCGGGGGTGTCTTGGCTCAAGAGCAGACGCCGACCTGGACCCGCTCCCCACATCGAGCTCTGGGAGAAGAAATGCTGGTACAGCTCCACAATTAACGGTATGTGGGCGTACTCCATCGACCCGGGGGAAGCTGGTTCAGACCCCGTGCCATCTCCGATGATAAACCGGGTTGATGAAGNCCGACCTGGACCCGCTCCCCACATCGAGCTCTGGGAGAAGAAATGCTGGTACAGCTCCACAATTAACGGTATGTGGGCGTACTCCATCGACCCGGGGGAAGCTGGTTCAGACCCCGTGCCATCTCCGATGATAAACCGGGTTGATGAAGTCCTATTACCAAAGGTGTGGCTCTGTTGGATATCCGGATACTCACCGGGTTCGAGGTCGATGTAGTTACCAGTACCATTGACATCGTCGTAGAGCCTGATCTTATCTCCTGGCCTGTAGTTCGGCCCTTTGAATACCTTCACCGAGGAAGTCATGTTGTTGTACTCGGAGTAGTGACCCAGGTGGTCCACATCCTCAAATATAATCAGCTTCCGAGTTCCTCCGTAGTTCACACGGTTGTAGAGTTCGGCTACCACCGGGATCGGAGTCACCGCTGGGGCTGGTGGCACACCCTGGTCGAACTTGACCGAAGAGATCCGGTCCCCGAAATTGATTGGTCCAGCATTTAGATCCGGATACTCACCAGGCGTCAGCACTAACTGACCTCCGATATAGTCGGGGTCCCGGTAGAAGCTCACCTCGTAGTCGGCATTCGGGTCGAAGTTCGGACCAGGACGGATCTTCAACGAACTCGTGACGTTATTCATATGATAAGGAGGAGCCAGGTTGGGGGTGTCCTGGCTCAACAGAAGACGTCGGCCTGGACCACCCNCGGTAGAAGCTCACCTCGTAGTCGGCATTCGGGTCGAAGTTCGGACCAGGACGGATCTTCAACGAACTCGTGACGTTATTCATATGATAAGGAGGAGCCAGGTTGGGGGTGTCCTGGCTCAACAGAAGACGTCGGCCTGGACCACCCCCCAAGGAGTTCCTGGTGAACCAGTGTTGGAACAGCTCCACGATTAAAGGAATATGCTGATATGGACCAGGCGGAATGATTGCAGGAACTGTGATTGTGACTGTCTTGCTGCCAACGATTTGTCCATCGGCGACGACATCAAGGGAGCCGTTGAAGACCTGAATATCTGTGGCGGCTGCAACATTACCAAGCCAGGAAACGGCGAAGCTAATTTCATGGTCTTCATCTCTGCTGAGGGGACCATAACCGGCGCTAGGTCCGATTGCTTGCACAAACGGTTCGGTCGCACCACTCGCTACTAGGCGCACGTTCCTGATTGTGGTGATCTGTGCTGCTAACTCAGCAATAATCCGCTCAACAGCAGTATCTGGACTGACACCTGAGACTAGTATGCCCCCCGTTCTATTGGCAATCCGGGTTCCTTGTCCCGCTTCGCCCACCGGATTGCCGCAATGATTGCGGTACCAATCACTGACCCCTTCGATCGGGTTATCCAGCCCGTCCCTTGCGCCACTGCTTTCCAAGCTCATTGCCAGCACGGTAATTTTCTCGGCCACTAGCTTATCGGTGACTGATTTCTCGGTAATGTCGTAGTCTAGGCTGGAGATTGCCTTGCATATAGGGTCATGACCTCCGGCATCACCAATCCAGACGATGATCCGCTGGGCATCGGCACGCCAACCAATTTTGCCACCTGGTGGTTCGGCCACCCGATCTAGGGCATAGAACTGAGCCTCGGGAACGTCCCTACCTGGGGTCGTGCTCCAGGTATCGACTGCGGCTTTAACGTCGGCGATATTGGCAGTCAGATTACACTGGTGCTCGAAGGCGAAGGGATGTCTGTTAGGATCTGGAGCTGGAAAGTCTTTGTAGTTGCCAACTCCAAACTGGACATCAGACCCTAAAGCCTGAGTTTGGTTGACGATATCTACCATGCCTCTCTGGACGGAGGCGATCGCTGAACCCATGCTACCAGTGGTGTCTGATAGAAAATAGACATCGACTTTCGGCACTATTCCTAATTTCGGAATCGTGACCTTAACCACTTCGGCGAGGGTCTGATCTTTTGACAGAGTCAGATCGTTGGTTGGCGGTGAAACCTGAATTGGATTGCTCNCCATGCCTCTCTGGACGGAGGCGATCGCTGAACCCATGCTACCAGTGGTGTCTGATAGAAAATAGACATCGACTTTCGGCACTATTCCTAATTTCGGAATCGTGACCTTAACCACTTCGGCGAGGGTCTGATCTTTTGACAGAGTCAGATCGTTGGTTGGCGGTGAAACCTGAATTGGATTGCTCATTCAGTGAAATAACTCCTTTGAGAAAAAAGTTTTGGTTTCTGAATATGAATTCTACCATCAGAAGTATTTCCGAGTCGATGAATGTCTAAGTTAAAAAATATCATGACCAGGTTAAAAAATATTACGACCAGCAATAAAAATTACGGAGGTAGTGCAACAAAGTGTGCTCTAGGTAATTAGAGCATTCCACTTCCAAGGAGCGATATAGCTGCCGCATTGTAGGGGCGAATAGCCATTGCCCCATTATTTANATATGAATTCTACCATCAGAAGTATTTCCGAGTCGATGAATGTCTAAGTTAAAAAATATCATGACCAGGTTAAAAAATATTACGACCAGCAATAAAAATTACGGAGGTAGTGCAACAAAGTGTGCTCTAGGTAATTAGAGCATTCCACTTCCAAGGAGCGATATAGCTGCCGCATTGTAGGGGCGAATAGCCATTGCCCCATTATTTATTCCTAATGAACGGTTCTTTTTTATCACGATCGCTCGATTTAAAATCATATTCATAAAAAATGTTGGGTTATGCTAATGCTTAACCCAACTCTTTATTCTCAAAATTTTGCGTTGATTACAACGTTCTGTTGACATTAATTATTGCTGTAAGCAAATTCCGGNAAAATGTTGGGTTATGCTAATGCTTAACCCAACTCTTTATTCTCAAAATTTTGCGTTGATTACAACGTTCTGTTGACATTAATTATTGCTGTAAGCAAATTCCGGCAACAACTCTTTAGCAGTTCCCGTAGATGTAACGGTAACTTCACCATTTTCATCTAAATCTACATAAACATTTTCCCCATCCTGAATTTGACCTGCTAATAACGCTCTGCCAAAACATCCTCTAACAATCGCATAATAGCTCGACGTAGAGGTCTCGCTCCATAACTAGGATCGAATCCTTCTTCTACCAAGCGCTCCTTAAACTTATCGCTGACTGTCAGAGTAATTTCGCGATCGCCTAAACGACTAAATACTTCCCGCAGCATAATTTCGGCAATCTCTTTGACCTCATCCTTAGTCAACTGACGGAAGACAATAATTTCATCCAAACGGTTGAGAAATTCTGGGCGGAAATATTGTTTCAGTTCCTCATTAACTAAGTTGCGGATACGATTATATTGAGCTTCTTCTTGATCCTCAGCAAACTCAAAACCTAAACCACCGCCACCTTTCTCAATCACTTTAGAACCGATATTAGAAGTCATAATAATTAAGGTATTCTTGAAATCTACTACTCGACCTTTAGAGTCAGTCAAACGACCATCCTCTAAAACTTGCAGCATAATATTAAATACATCTGGATGAGCCTTTTCAATCTCATCAAACAATACTACAGTGTAAGGACGACGGCGTACAGCTTCCGTTAATTGTCCACCTTCATCATAACCAACAAACCCTGGAGGGGAACCAACAAGTTTAGAAACAGTGTGACGTTCCATGTATTCTGACATATCCACCCGAATCATTGCTTCCTCAGAACCAAAGAAATAAGCAGCTAATGCTTTTGTCAGTTCTGTTTTACCAACACCAGTCGGACCAGAGAAAATGAAACTAGCAATGGGTCGCTTGGGGTTCTTCAAACCAACACGAGCGCGACGTAAAGCACGGGAAACAGCTTTCACTGCATCATCTTGACCAATGAGACGTTGATGCAGAGTCTCTTCTATATGTAGCAGTTTCTCAGACTCAGATTCTGTCAACTTAGTCACAGGAACTCCAGTCCAAGATGCCACGATATGAGCAATATCATCTTCAGTCACTACAGGGGAGTTACTGGTTTTTTTGTTTNGAGCGCGACGTAAAGCACGGGAAACAGCTTTCACTGCATCATCTTGACCAATGAGACGTTGATGCAGAGTCTCTTCTATATGTAGCAGTTTCTCAGACTCAGATTCTGTCAACTTAGTCACAGGAACTCCAGTCCAAGATGCCACGATATGAGCAATATCATCTTCAGTCACTACAGGGGAGTTACTGGTTTTTTTGTTTTCGTTGTCGGTATTAGTCTGTTCAATCTCTGCTTGAATTTCTAGTTCACGATCGCGCAGTTTACTTGCTTGTTCAAAGTCTTGTTGACGAACAACTTCTTCCTTTTCTTTTGTCACCTTCAACAGTTGTCGTCTTAGTTCCTTCAACTCTGGTGAAACCATTGAATTTTTGACTCTGACACAGGAACCAGCTTCATCAATGAGGTCAATAGCTTTATCTGGTAAGAAGCGATCGTTAATATAGCGGTCAGATAATTCTGCTGCTGCTGCCAAAGCTTCATCAGAAATAGTCAACCTATGGTGTTGCTCATAAGCAGAACGTACCCCGTAGAGAATTTCAATAGTCTGTTCTACACTAGGTTCACCAACTTTCACAGGTTGGAAACGACGTTCGAGAGCAGCATCCCTTTCAATATGCTTGCGATATTCATCTAGAGTCGTCGCCCCAATACATTGCAGTTCACCCCTTGCCAAAGCAGGTTTAAGAATATTAGCAGCATCCATACTACCCTCAATAGCACCAGCACCTACAACAGTATGAATTTCATCAATTACCAAAATGATATTACCATTAGCACGGACTTCATCCATTATTTTTTTCAGCCGTTCCTCAAATTCCCCTCTGAACCTAGTACCAGCTATCAGAGAAGCAATATTCAGACTAACCACCTGTTTATTTTCCAGGATATCAGGAACATCTTGATTAANCATCCATACTACCCTCAATAGCACCAGCACCTACAACAGTATGAATTTCATCAATTACCAAAATGATATTACCATTAGCACGGACTTCATCCATTATTTTTTTCAGCCGTTCCTCAAATTCCCCTCTGAACCTAGTACCAGCTATCAGAGAAGCAATATTCAGACTAACCACCTGTTTATTTTCCAGGATATCAGGAACATCTTGATTAACGATCCGTTGAGCTAACCCCTCAGCGAGAGCTGTCTTTCCAACTCCAGGTTCACCAATAAGAACAGGATTATTTTTTGTCCTACGACCTAAGACTTGAATCATCCGTTCAATTTCAACTTGTCGCCCTACTATTGGATCGATTTTACCCTCTGCTGCTAACTTTGTTAAATCTGTACCAAATTCTTCTAGAGTAACGGCTTTCTTCCCATTGGGGCTAGACCCTCCAGAAGACACTGCAGCAACTTCTCCCAGGGAGCGAATTACTTGAGTCCGAATTTTGCCTCTATCAACTCCCAAATTGTCCAAAACTTTAGCAGCTACTCCTTCAGAATCTTGTAGTAATCCGAGTAGCAAATGTTCTGTGCCAATATAGTTATGGTCTAATTTCCTAGCTTCTTCTAGAGAAATTTCTAACATCCTTTTTACCCTAGGAGTAAAAGGAATTTCTGCTGGAGTAAACCCAGAACCACGGCCAATTATTTTTTCTACTTCGTTCCGAGCATCTTTGAGATTTACACCATGCTCCTTCAGAACTTTAGATGCAATACCTGTACCTTCACCAATTAAACCAAGGAGAATTTGCTCTGTGCCCACAAAGTTATGTCCTAAGCGACGGGCCTCTTCCTGAGCTAACATGATTACCTTGATTGATTGTTCTGTAAACCGTTCAAACATTATTACTACCTCTTATTATATGTTTATAGTCACAGGGGAGATTTCTCCAATATAGTAATGTTTTTGACTAATTACTGACCATCAAGTGGCCATAAACACTAAACAAATGTAAATTTTTATTTACTTATTGTAACCTAAATGTAGCGTTCTTAAAGTCACAATGGCTAGTGAGGAGAGCCGTAAATAAGGATATAAGTAATTTGTATATAATAACTTGTTGTAAAAAGTTTGAACATAAGACCTTTTTGCCAGACAAAGCAAAAATGTATAATATTTGCTGTATTTTAATTTACTATTTTCTGGGGAAAGTTGCAAGAGTTTCTGGAATATTTGCCATATTTATATCGCTTTCAGAGGTTAACTAATTTTTTGAGTCGTCCTTCTATAGTAATAGTGGTTGAAAGTTTAGACTGCCTTGCCCCATTACCGAAATATAATTCCTAAACTGCTATATAATAGCCTCAATTTTATCCACTGTCTGAATCAGGAATAGTTATTATGTCTAATATTAGAGAAGAAATGCCAGTATTAGTCCGCCATGAAGGAGATTGGAAAGGAACATATACAATAGTAGATAACGAGGGAAATATTATTGATAAGCACAGTTCCCATTTAACTTGTCAATTTCCAGATAATGCAGAATATCCCTATTTTCAAACTAATCGTTATGAGTGGGCGGATGGTAAAAAAGAAGAATATCAATTTCCGGGAATATATCGGGATAAAAAAATTTGGTTTGATACAGAAAGATTGGATGGTTATGCTTGGGAAGTAGATAATTCAACAATTATTTTGTGGATTACTTATAAAGGAATGGCAGATTTTTATATTTATGAAATGATTAATATTAGTCCTGATAATAATCATCGCGCTAGAACTTGGCATTGGTTTCAGAATGATCAAATTGTCAAAAGAACAATTATTAAAGAAGAAAGAGTTAGTTAAATAAAAAAAACGAAATTTGCCTCGCTAGGAANTATCCTGAATTTAAAATTTGTCCGAAAATATTAGTCCTGATAATAATCATCGCGCTAGAACTTGGCATTGGTTTCAGAATGATCAAATTGTCAAAAGAACAATTATTAAAGAAGAAAGAGTTAGTTAAATAAAAAAAACGAAATTTGCCTCGCTAGGAAAATAATAATTTGATCATTTTTGAGGTTATTAACCAACTTAAATTATCTGAAATATTATGTATTCTCTCCAGGAAAGCTACACTTTCAGCAAAAAACTTATTATTCTGTTTGTAGTTCCACTTTAGACATCTCCATAAAAGACGGAATAGGGAATACAGAGAAATAATTGATTTTATTTTTTATTTTTGGAGATGTCATTAATAGTACCTTAAAGTAGGGACGTTGCATGCAACGTCCCTACAGGGTTATCATTTTTTCTATTCCCTGTTCCCTATTCCCTAGTTCCCTAAAAGCGATAATTCTAGATAACATAACGAAAAATGAAAGCAGTTTGCATACATGAATACACAGGTATCTCTGGTATTCAAGTAGAAGAAACAGAAATTTTAGCCCCTAATTCCGGTGAAGTTAGACTGGTTGTAAAAGCTGCCGGAATTAATAACTCAGACCTACAAATGACCTACGGAAAATATAAAAGACCAGACGACGGCGCGTTGCCTCAAATTCTTGGTCAAGAAGCAGCAGGTATTGTTGATGCTGTGGGGGAAAAAGTTGAAGGGTTTTCGCCAGGAATGAGGGTAGTGGGTCACGTTAGAGGTGCTTTTGCAGAAATGGCGATCGCTCCTGCTACAGAATTATTAGCTATTCCCGACGATATATCGTTTGAGGTGGCAGCTAGTTTACCTATTAACTATTTGACTGCTATTGTAGCTCTCATCCATCGGGCAAAAGTTCAGACTGGAGAGTGGGTATTAGTACATCCTGGTAGTGGTGGTGTGGGGAGTGCAGCAGTACAATTAGCTAAGTTATTAGGAGCAAAGGTTATCGCTACTGCTGGTAATGCAGCTAAGGTGGAATATCTGCTGAAATTAGGTGCTGACTATGGAATTGACTATAGCAGTCAAAATGTAGTTTCTGAGGTAGGCAAGATTACAGAAAATCTTGGAGTACAGGTGGCACTTGATGGAGGAGGTAAGGTGACATTTGCTGACTGTTTAGAGGTAATAGCTAATAATGGTCGTATTGGTTGCTATGGTACAACGACTGGTTTGGATGCTGCTTTACCTATGGGAAAATTACTGGGGCGCAATATTGCAATTTATGGTATTGCCCTTTGGTATAGCAGTTATTATCAGGCAAGTTGGCAAACTCTCAAGGAGGTAGTTATCCCAGCATTTGTGCAGGGAAAGTTACAGTCAACTATTGAGCAAATAGTTAGTCTGGAGGGAGTGGAGGAAGCGTTGAGTAGGATAGAGCAGCGTAGTTTGATGGGAAAAATTGTTGTACTTCCTTAAAATTAACAGATAGTTCGTCTAAGGAAATATAAATAAGGAGATGGGGAAAACTTACAGTGCTTTTCAGATTGATGACCTCACGTCATAACCAAAACACAGTAGGGACGTTGCATGCAACGTCCCTACTGTGGTCTACTGAAATGAAAACCACTGTAACTGGGAACAGGGAGGGACGAATAATATCAAATCCGGTTAAATAATTATTAGAGTTGTTCAGAGAGTAGGGTAGTAGGGGAAATTAAATATTGAAGTGTAATTATAGAGATATACTATATAACCGGATTCTATATAAAAGACTATTTGTCACCCCGTTAGTTTTTCAGTTCTACATCTCGGTCATTTTGGTCAGTGTTCATCTTGTTGGTAGTTTTCATGTTTGAGATGAAGCCGAAATTGACTTAACAAACTATAGACTAAAGGAGATAAAAGTATCCCCATCGCGATAACAAAAACTAAACCACTAAAGAGTGCATAGATAGAAGCAAATACTTTTGCGCTAGTAGTTGAGAGGGGACTAATTGGTCCCATACCACTAAGAATCATTGAAGCTTCTACTAAAGAATCTATCCAACTCAAACCCGCTGCCCAATGATAGCCGATAATACCCATCATAAGTCCTAGAGAGATAAAAACTGCAGACATACCCAGATAACTGAGAAACTTCCACAGAAAGAGGAAAATTGACCTGGTTCGCTCTGATGAAGTCCAACTTTTCGATTCTTGAAAAAGACTTAAACTAGAGGAACGGATAAGAAATATTATAATTACTAAAATGAATAGTCCATATACGAGCATATTTCTAATAATCCACTTCACTATTATCTTATATATAGAGCTAAAACTGGAGAAACTACTGTAAGCGTGCCAACCAATTTTGTAATCATTTTATGATAAGATTTTTAAGTTTTAGCCTGAAGATAACTATTTCCGNCCGAAAACTATTATCTTATATATAGAGCTAAAACTGGAGAAACTACTGTAAGCGTGCCAACCAATTTTGTAATCATTTTATGATAAGATTTTTAAGTTTTAGCCTGAAGATAACTATTTCCGGGGCTAAAACTGGACTCAAAACAAAAACTTGATTATAATTAATGACCTGAAAAGTTAAAGGACTTTATCAATGCCAAAACGTGAAGTAATTATTCCTCAAGGAATGGAAAGTATATATGAAAAATATCACTATTGTCCTGGAGTTAAAATAGGAAATATGTTATATATTTCAGGACAGGTGGGAAGAGATGAAAATTTACAGGTTGCGCAAAAGATAGAAGAACAATTTATCCAAGCTTTTGAGAATGTTAAAAAAGTTTTGGTGGCTGCTGGAGCTACTTTTGATAATTTCGTAGAAATGGTAATTTATCATGTTACTGGTACTAATGTAGGGGAATCTTCAGAGTCTCAACAACCGTTTACTATTCCCCATTTAGCATTATTTATGAAGGTAAAAGATTGTTATTTTACTCAATAATTTCCCACTTAGAGAGCGGTAGAAATTACTTCTTTATCTACCCCAGGATTAATTGTTGAAATTAAGTGTACCGCACTATTTAATGATTAGTCTATAATCTGACAATTACTTTACCTTGATTTTTCCCACTAAGTTGATATTCAACAGCTTCGACAATAGAATCTAATCCTCTAAATTCTGTAGGCTCGATCGCTACTTTAAGTTGCTTAGTTTGAAACAAATTAAAGAGGCGATCGCTAGCTTCTGCTTGATATTCTCGATAACATGGCATGAGAAATGCTCTAACTGAGGCAGCTTTCCAAAAGAGTTGATGATAAATTCGAGGTTGATTAATTTGTTCTAAATTATGGCTATATTCGGAGATAAAACCAACAACAACTAAACGCCCCATCATAGCTAAATTATCAACACAAGTATCAAACATTTTTCCACCAACACATTCAAATACTAAATTAATACCTTGGGGGTATTCTTTTTTAAGAACTTCATTAACATTTTCCTGACGATAATTAATAACTCTATCGCAACCTAATTGTTGTAATAATTCGACCTTTTTTGGAGAACCACAAGTTCCAATAACATGATTTCCTGCTAGTTTAGCTAATTGTACGGCAATATGTCCTGTTCCTCCAGCAGCAGCAGTTACTAAAACTACTTCTTGACTGGTCATTTCTCCCACTTGTTCTAAAGCTACTAAAGCGGAAACTCCTGTAGGCACTAATGTGAGAATTTCTGGAGAAACTTCAGGAACTTTAATTACTCCATCTATACTAACAGTTTGATATTCTCTATATGCTCCCCCTTTAGTAAAAGTTAAAACTCTATCTCCGGTCTTAAATTGTTTGACATTATCTCCAATAGCTACCACATTTCCTACTACTTCTACTCCCATATCTATCGGTATTTTTGGATTTAAATAGGGAATTTTGTCTTGAGATAATAAAGTATCAAATCCGGCATTAATCCCTGCAAATTGATTCTTAATTAGAATTTCGTTTGTTTGAGGTTTTTGTAGTTCAGTTTCTACAATTTCCACAGCAGAACGAAAATCAGAGTTAAAGTTTTTAATAACAAGCTTGCGATAACTTTTGGGTATCATCACCTTATACCAATTTAATAAATGTTTGCTACAGTTTCTTGAGTTGGGGAGTTGGGGAGGTAGGGACGTTACACATGCAAAAATGCGTTTTCCGTTCCGGAATGCTACGCAAACATATCGCACAGCGTTAGCGGAGCTTTGCGTTAGCAAAACGTCCGTACACATAAGAATAATTCAGACAAGATTAAGCTAATAATTCTCAAAAATGTTATTCTACCTGTATTAATTACTTAATAATTGAAGTTTCAGCTAAGTATAGCATTATTTTGTCAAATTGGTATTAGAAAATATTTAACAGCTTCAGCAACTTTTTCAGGAATTTGATTCATCATACAAATTGTTCCTTCTGGAAATTATACCACTTTAGCATGGGGAATTACTGGAGAAACTAAATGAC
>NZ_LGSU01001432.1 GCF_002260545.1 Hydrocoleum sp. CS-953
TTATTACCTTCAAAAGCTGAATGCTAATAGCTAAATGCTTACTCTAAAATGAGAATTTATTACACATTTCAGCTAAAACAAAATAACTTTGAATTTTTGATATTTGTACTGATATTTTTACTCAAAATATAATAAGTCTAATAAAATCAACATAACTTATTCAGACGAAGCCAGAAATCCAGTTTTTTGAGTAGATTTCTATTTTTAAAACCAAGAATTTCTCGTATAAATTTGGTTTCTTTGCGTAATACCATTTCTGTATCAATTTACAGCTAAAAACCTCGCTCTTAAAAGTGAGGTTTAAATAAACAGGAGCTATCTAGGACAATAAGATTTGATAGACAATATATTAGGAAAATTCTTACAAAGAAATGGTATAAAGTTCAACTCATAAATTTAGAACCTTAATTAATCTATAATTATGACTATTAACTGATAACTGATAACTGAAATGACCTCAACCCTAATTGAAAAAATTCAACAATTCTATGATGCTTCCTCTAGTCTGTGGGAAGAAGCATGGGGCGAACATATGCACCACGGCTACTATGGGCCAGATGGTAAACAGAAAAAAAACAGGCGACAAGCTCAAATAGATATGATTGAGGAACTACTGCACTGGGGAGCCACAAATGAACCATCAAGTTTGTGGCCTCCCGCTTCGATCCTTGATGTAGGTTGTGGCATTGGTGGTAGTACACTCTACTTAGCCGAAAAATTTAATGCCACTGCTACTGGCATTACCCTTTCTCCTGTCCAGGCTAAAAGAGCTAAGGAACGCGCAGAGTCAGCCAACTTAACTCAACAGACTAATTTTATAGTGGCAGATGCCTTAGATATGCCATTTGCTGATGAGTCTTATGACTTGGTTTGGTCTCTCGAAAGTGGAGAACATATGCCCAATAAACAGAAATTTTTGCAAGAATGCCATCGAGTATTGAAGCCTGGTGGAAAAATAATTATGGCTACTTGGTGTCATCGTTCAGTAGATAGCTCTGATGGACAACTTACCGATGATGAACGGAGACACTTAGCTGATATTTATCGGGTTTATGCTTTACCTTACGTTATTTCTTTGCCAGAGTATCAAGCGATCGCCCAGAATATCGGTTTTCAAGATATCTCTACTGCCGACTGGTCAACTGCCGCTGCTCCTTTCTGGGATGTAGTGATTGAATCAGCTTTTGACCCTAAAGTTCTTCTTAGTTTACTCTTTAGTGGTTGGACAACAATTCAAGCTGCTCTTTCCCTAGAGTTAATGAGTCGTGGATATGAAAGAGGCTTAATTAAATTTGGTCTTTTGTGTGGGAATAAGTAATTAACTGGCACTAATCTTGATTTTAAGTCAGTAGAAATTAATACAAATTTTTATAAATTTTGACTCTAGGATATTTGATAAATATTAAATTCTGTAGCAATTTGGTCTTATATACTATAATTNACTATAATTTTAGCTTAAAATATAAACACCAGATGGGATATCCCTGGAGGTGTAATTATGTTAGTTATCTTAATGGAAAATCAACTTGTCGATCCTCAGCGAGTTTGTCAAGGTTGTTTATTAGCTAGTCACAGTGGTCAACCCCGTTGGAAAGGTGGTCAACTACGTTGTGGTCATCCAGTTCCTAAGTTAGCAGATACTCAACCAGATCAGTATGAGTGTGAAATGGGTTTTCGTATTGCCAGTATAGAATAATTACTTTTTATTTGAGCGATTAAAATTTGGAGTTGTTTTTCAGAGTGGCAAATATAATTTTCATAAATTAGATAGACATTTATCCAAATTTAGCTATCATTTTGTTCTCAAGCATTACCCTTTTAGAGCAACTTCTACTATCAAATAGAAAGTCTCAACAAAAAGTACCACACCTTTAAGTTATACTCCCCATTAGGGATAATAAATAAAGATGTTTGAATACTGATTAGTGGGCATATATATGCCAGTTGAAAATACTGCGAAAAACTAAGCCAGGAAAATTAACAAAGTAGTACTATTAAATAAGATCAAAAAATTATTAATAAATAGTATTGTCGGGCATCCAAAAACAGAGGCTAACCACCTAAATGACTTACTAAAACCCTGTCTGTGACTGAATTTTGCTAGATTATGAGTTTAGTTAAGCACTCTGAAAGAATTAGTAATATCTATACCAGAGTCTTGGAGAATCAATTGAGTTGATAGATTGTAATATGTCAATGCGCTATCCTGAATTTATATGTGTTTATATCTCACCAAATTCAGGAGGATTTTACAATGACTTGGCGTGGTTCCACAACAATTCAAGACCGAACTTTTGCTTGTTTACCCTACCTATTACCCTTACTAGACGGATTAGTTTATGGAAGATACTTATTTCAACAGTTTCCTCCTCTACAACTAATCTTAATTCCTCTTACACCTTTGTTACAAATTTACCGAGGTATACCTTTCTTTGGCTTAATAGTTTTCTTTGCTCTGTTTTTACTGGTAGTTAGAAATAATAATATATCTCACTTTATTCGTTTTAATACGATGCAGGCAATTCTTTTGGACATTGTTTTAATTTTGTGTGGTCTGATTCTATCAATACTAGGACAGAATTTAGGAGGATTTATTCTGGAAACTCTTTCTAATATGATATTCCTAGGAATTTTAGGCTCATTTATCTATGCAGTCGTTCAGTCATCAATGGGGCGTTATGCAGAAATACCCACTATTTCTGATGCTGTTTATATGCAAGTCCGCTAAAGATTTTTAAAATTAGCACTAGGATATTTAGCAAAAATTTTGTATTATATAAGATCCTTGCTTCTTCTGATTCTAAATTTTAGTAGAAGCCATGTTGTCCAAAAGGAGATTTTTTCTATGAGACCATTCATGTACGAAACAATGTATATCCTGCGTCCCGATCTGAGTGAAGAACAAGTAGAGCAGGCAATTACAAAATATAAAGATATGTTGCAGGAACAGGGAGCTTATGAGCTAGAAGTTCAACATCGTGGTAAACGTCGTTTAGCTTATGAAATAAACGATCATCGGGAAGGTACATATATCCAGATGAACTACCAAGGTCCCCCTACTCAAATAGCAGTATTGGAAAGGGCAATGCGTTTAAGTGAAGAAGTTATTCGTTACTTAACGATTAAACAAGAAATACCCAAAATTACCAAAACAGATGCTCAAAATCAACCAGAACCAGTAGTAGCGTCCGCAGAATAGTAAAATCTTAGAGATTAAGTAATATCTTCAGGTTTAAGAGTTTTTGCTTAACTCAAAAATTCAGGGCAAAAGCATCTTATTTTGAACTGTTCACTGGGCTTAGATGTGATAATTTTAATATTTATACTTATCAGATACTATCAACCTTAATTACAAATAGTTCCAGAATTTAGATGTGTTTGCCCAACTCAAAAATTTAAGTAATATCGGGAATTACTGGGTATAAATCCCCAGTTCCCGTAATTTATAATTATATTAGTTGTAGAGGCTATAGTATTTTTTAAATATATCAACGAACTACTGAATAATTAGGAACCAAACTAAAGTGAACCAAATGCAAAAGTTAAATTCACAACAACTTCAAGGTGAAGTGTCTCGTCTTAAGGAAGAATTACAAATGCGAGACCAATTAATTCAACAATTGTCTCAAGAACTTTTTCGCTTAGTTAAGGGAAATACAAGTATCGTACCAACACCTACTGTCCTGAAGGTTACCAGTCTCAAATGCAAAGTTTAAAGGAACAGCTCAATGAAGTTGAACAACAAGTAACTTTTTATNAAATGCAAAAGTTAAATTCACAACAACTTCAAGGTGAAGTGTCTCGTCTTAAGGAAGAATTACAAATGCGAGACCAATTAATTCAACAATTGTCTCAAGAACTTTTTCGCTTAGTTAAGGGAAATACAAGTATCGTACCAACACCTACTGTTCCTGAAGGTTACCAGTCTCAAATGCAAAGTTTAAAGGAACAGCTCAATGAAGTTGAACAACAAGTAACTTTTTATCAAGAACAAATTTCTGAAAGAGATGCAGAAATATATACTTTACGTCATTCTGTACAAGAATTAACAGACCGCTCCCAAATGTTAGAACAAGTAGTACAAGAACTACCAGAAGTGTATCGTCAGAAATTTTCCGAGCGACTTGCAGAAGTGTTGGAAAAAGTTGAAATGTTGCAGAAAGAAAACCGTCAACTTCATGCAGAGCTACAAAGTGTTAGTTATCGTCTAGCAGTTAGAAACCGTCGAGCTAATGGTCTTGACTTACCTGCTTTGGGTTCTGGTCAATCTGGTTCTTCTGTGGAAATGCCCACATTTGGCAATGCATGATTTATAAGTATTCAGCTGTTAGCTATCAGCTTATCAGTAATAATTTATTAACTCATTATCATACCGAAAGAGGAATTAGTCTCCAAGAAAAATTAAAAGTTATGGATGAAATTGCTCATCAGCTAACCTTAGTAAATTATTAGGTTCAAAATCTGAATGGGAGCTAACTGAATGATTATCTTGATTTTAGCAAATATGCTTTGAGATTTATCCCAAATTTTCTCATAGCCATAAGTATAAACTTCTGCGTTAAAAATAGTATTTTGACAATTTTAAGTTTTTAGGAAATACTTATGAATTTATAATTCTAAAATCAGCTCAATTGCTATTAAAATTAGCATCTGAGCCGATTATCTAATGAATAATTAACTAAACTGTTACTAATTTTCAATCAAAGTCAGAAAAAACTTCATCAAGATTATTGAAAATTTGAAAAACTCTATCTAATTGAGTAATCTCAAAAGTTAGCTTAACTGTGGGATTTAGGTTACAAATTACTAAACTATAACCATGGTCACGAGCTGTTTTTAAACCAATAACTAATGCACTTAAACCAGAACTATCTATAAACTCTACATTTGCCATATCAATAATCCAAAGATTTGCTTCTTTTTCTATAAGAGATAAAAATTGCTCCTTTATCGCATTTGCTCCAACCAAGTCTAAGCGGTGGTGGGGAGTTAAAATAATATGTTTTTTGATATCAACAGTTTTCATTATGTATCACCATTAATTAAAAATAAGAAGTTTAGTTTTTTAGTTTACTGTAAAGAAAAGGTAAAATGGAAAATAATTTTTGTAGTGCCACTACTCGGAAGTCAAAGCTAAAACTTTTAAAGATAAAAAGTATTAATTGGTAAGACTTTGAGGTTTCTTCAACTGATAGGTTATTTGCTCCCTATTAATATAGAATTGCTATATCTCTTACTTATATCAGGATGATTTAAGTAACAAAGAAGTTCCCTTGATGTTCAGCTGCCTCAGGCTAAAATATAAAAAAATGATAAATTTTATTAAGTAAGCTTAAAGGTTAGCGTAAAATGTCACTAGAATTTGTATCATTAGAAACAATTCAGTTCATAGCCCATAAATATGGTTATTTAGCAGTTTTCTTAGGAATAGCCTTAGAAAATGCAGGTATTCCCTTACCTGGAGAAACTATAACACTTGTAGGTGGGTTTCTTGCTGGTAGTGGAGAGCTAATGTATTGGTATGTTTTGGGTTGTGCAATTATGGGAGCTATATTTGGCGATAGTTGTGGATATTGGATCGGCAAATATGGTGGTTGGCCATTTATGTTGCGGTTAGGTAAAATATTTCGGATTCAAGAAACAAAACTGATGGATGTAAAAAATCAGTTCAGTAAGAATGCAGCTAAAGCAGTATTTTTTGGTAGGTTTGTTACTTTATTGCGGATTTTTGCTGGACCATTAGCTGGAATTGCTCAAATGCCTTACTGGAAATTTTTATTATGTAATTTTGCTGGAGCAACTATTTGGGCATTGACAATGGTCAGTTTATCCTTTTTTGTCGGACAAGTTGTACCTCTAGAAAAATTAGTAAGTTGGGTGGCACAATTTGGTATAGTTGCTTTAACTTTAGTATTTGCTTGGATTTTGATTCCTATTAGTTTAGAGTCTCTGAAGAAAGGTAATCAAAATACAGGTTTATAAATGTAAGATTGAATCAGGTAAATAAAAGGACTATTAAACTTACTAAAATTGTCTAGATACTTTCCTTAAAGTTTTCATCCTTATAATACATCCCGTCTGATTTGAGAGTTGAACGTGGGGTTGGGTAGAATTCTATGTTCACAAATCAAACAGGATTTCTTTATGCTTTATAAAGGTCAAAATTTATAGAGCATAAAGAAATCCCAGGATTGACTATATTTCTACCTTTATCGGTATAGTAAGAACCAAAACGATTTGCGAGGAAGCTATCTAGACTAATATCCTCTTGTTTGAGGAAACCACTGTGGGAAATTTCTCTGTTCAGATACATATCCAAAATAGCACAAAGAGAGGCAGAAGTTGCAAGCTGGATGGAACTCCAAGTTTCTCCATACAAATTTAGGGGGTAAATCTTGCGGACATCGCTAATTTGTTCAAGATAACCGTTTCTCCAGCCAGTTACAGTACAGAAGATAAGTACCACATCTTGCTTAGTGATAGGGATAGAATTTTCCAATATTTCTTGAAGGAGTTCCCGACGATCGCTCAAGCGCAATTCTTTCGTTAAAAATTTCATCAGATACTGATGACCTTGGTAACGCACGGTCTTGTAGTTGAGAGTACGCACCTGGCCTTCAAGAGTTTCGCAGAGAGTCCCCAAGCCACCAGAAGTATTAAATGCTTCGTAACTTATCCCATCTAGGGAGAAATGCTCCACCTCTTCCAAGGGTATTGCCTCTATTTTACGACCGTTATGAATAGTCTCACAAGGATTACAGTATTCGTTAATCAGACCTTTCGTAGACCAGGTGAGCTTGTACATCATCATATTAGAGGGATTTTGGGGCAGGGCACCGACACGCATTTTTACTTCGTCAACCTTGTCAAAACCACTATACAGGTGATGAGCAAGGATGCCGATAAAGCCTGGGGCAAGTCCACACTGGGGTGCAAAGACCAAATCATTAGGAGCTATTTCAGCAATAGAGCGAACTGCATTGGTAGTTGCCACATCTTCAGTCAGATCAAAATAACTAACTCCAGCTTTGGCAGCAGCACGGGCAATGATAGGATTGACCTCATAGGAGCAAGCAGAGACAACACAATCTTGGCCTTCTAGTTTTTTTGTCAGAGTAGCTTCATCAGTCACATCTATGACAAAAGTATTGACTGGCAAAGATTCAGTTAAGTTTTCTAAGGATCTAGAGTCTATATCACCAACAAGTACGGTATAATCCCCACTATAATGTAGGAATTTGGCGATCGCCGATCCAATTTTTCCAGACCCCAATATCGTAACATTGTGCATTATTTGAAGTAAATTCCGAACTTTAGTTTAAGTGCAAAGACTGTAATAGAAATCAAGCCTAGCAATAATAGCATATTAGTGTTGATCACCAACTTCAAGAAAAAACCTCATTTTTGCCTCTCAGGTTTTGGTGTAAAGTCGCGTATTGTTCAATCCTTATTCATCTGGTTCAAAATGAATTGGATCTGCAAATTAATTACCTCTCGATATGTATCTACAGATTTCCTATCCCAAAGATTATGCCCTGCATCAAGTATATGTAACGTACATTTTTCGTCATTTTCTGCAAATTCCTTCAGCTTATGGAGATACTGAGGAAACAAATTGAAGGGGTCGCCCAAACTAACCAGAGTTAGGATTGGAGATAGGGATGGTCTAGATGGATAATTAAAATTCGGTGTGAAAGTCTTGTAAGCTTCCCAACTACGATGATGTAAAGTGACACCTGGAGCATGGAGAAGGTCTGCTAAAACTTCAGCTTTCTCCTCCAAGTATTGAACAGTAAACTGAAATAGTTCTGGATCTGGATGTGGTGGATTAACTGCTATTGCTCCAGCCAAGTCATCATAATGTTGTGCATACAATATACCTGCTATACCACCTTGGCTACGTCCCGCAATAAAAACTGGGCGATCGGGATAAAGTCGTGACAATACTAGATGAACATGGCGAATCATTGTCATCAGACCATGCTCGCTGGCAAATTCAAATGGAGCATCAGAACCCATACCATTGAGTGGAAGATCAGTAGGAAAAGATGCCACACGGAATGTCTCACCATCGGGTAGTAATTCACTTAGTAAACTTTGGTTGCTCTTGCGCCCACGTCCCCGGTTCTTACTTTTTCGGCCATGAAAGGTGCCTGCAACATCACATAATGTCTCAGCAACAGAAAAGGTTGTTCCTGTACCAGGTAACAGGATTTTGATTGCACGATGAGTCTCATCAACTAACTTGTTTGGCTCTAAGATACCTGTGAAGGCCATCGGTAGATATAACTTAGTGAATGGAAGACTTTGTTTAGGTTCGTTTGTAGCACCCACTCGATGAACCAATTCTTTCCTCTCTTGAATCACTTTCATATCTAGCAATTCACGCCGACTTAGATTGGGAACTCTGGCCAGTTCTTCATTGACTTGTTCGAGTCTTTTCAATTCTGAGGTCATTTTTTCCGAATTTTGTACGCTAAAAGATAAATAGGGTCTTCATAAATCGGCATTACTTTGGAATCAACAAGAGTCCATTCTGGCTGGTCTAAGACTTCTTTAAGTTTAGGTAAGAAACTCTCCCGTGCCGTGAAAACCAATACACCTTCAGGCTCGATATTGTCTTGAAGTTTGTTTAGTTCTCCCGAACCAGCATGGCTTTCGGCAAATACTCCTGTAGCGATAATACCACTTGCCATCTTTAAGTTTCTAAATTTTTCATCACCTATAAAACAACAAACTAAAGATTTATATACGTCTTTTTCTGCAGCTTTGGCTAACATACCAGGTGATATATCAGTACCTATTATGTTTTCAAATCCCAATTGAGTTAATGCTATACCAACTAGACCTGTTCCTGCTCCAACATCAAGAATTGTGCCCTGTTTGTTGGGCATATATTTTGCTAGCATCGATGAAGCTGCTAAAGGTACTGGTTTCCATACTTCCCCAACATCTGTTTCATATATATCTGCCCATCGGTCATAGTTTTCGACTAATTCATCAAAATTTTGACTCGAACATATCCACTTCAACCACTCGTTTGGTTTTTGCTTAGACATTCTTTTCCTATTCGATATTCCATCAAATCAATGGTATTCATTCTAGCTTGATTAAATCCCAAGACTTTGTGTTATTCCTAGTTGGGGACTTACGTTTAAATAAAGTACCGAAATAGGGGTGGGCAAAACCCAGAGATAAACTAATTAGGGTTTGTTGAAAAAGTCTTTTTAGGGAGTAGGGGAGTAGGGAAGTAGGGGAGTAGGAAGTATTTTTTTTGCCCAAGTCTATCCAAAATGCTAATTTTTTGAGCGAAATCAACTGAAAACCTGGCAACTTTTTCGACCATAAAAAGGCTCAAACCTTTATATTTCAATACTTTAATATTTAATCAGCCAGCCCTAATTAAAAATCTCGAAAGAATATTTTGCTCACTGAGAAAGCTAGACACTGGTATATTATTTTTTTGCTAATCCCTTGGTAGAAATGCTCAAACATTATATTTGGGTGTTAATTCACTACCTCAAGTTTTGAGATGTTTCTGTCCCTCAAAGATTCATTGCTGTATTTAGCAAGGCCAATATTTCCATTAGTTGAGATTTAGATTAGAAGAGATAAATTTTGATGCTAATTGCTCATGTTAAGATATACTAATATCATAAAATTTTTTTTGTGGAAAAAAGGTAGGTTAATGTTATGGAATTAGCAATGCTATTGGCAAAATTGCCAGAAGCTTACTCAGTTTTTGATCCGTTAGTTGATGTTTTACCAGTAATTCCTGTATTCTTCTTGTTGCTAGCTTTTGTATGGCAGGCAGCAGTAGGTTTCAGATAAAAAGCAAATCTCTAAATATGACTATTAGCTTCCATTCTAATTATTAGCAATATGCTGAAATCATCATTGGGAAGCTGATAGCTACTAAGTTTTTTCATCTAGAGATAAATTATTTCTCTAGATTTTTGATTTTGGTTTATTTTTGTTTTATTTCTAATGCTTACCTGAATACTTTTACAGTTAGCATTCAGAAATAAAAATGAATGACAAATTTGGCAATTCAGTTCAAACAATTCTTTCTTTTTAAATTTTAATATAGGCCGATAATTGCTATACTAATCCTCAATGATTGGCGAACAAAAAAACTGTAGGGGTTTGGTTTCCAAATCCCATTTTTGCTTTGGTTTGGAAACCAAACCCCTACAATACAATATTACAACCTATTTAGGATTACTATATAATTAGCAATTCTCCTCTTCCCCATATTTTTAATTTTCGCTCAGTATCTCAGTACTCCCTTAATTTGAAGCTAATAAATAATAACTCAAAACTGACTGCTGAATACTTACATAGTAAACATTCAGCTATTAGCTAGAAGTCAATATTCAGCTTTTCCTGGAAAATACTAAATGCTAATAGCTTTTGAAAGAATAAAACAACTACTAAGGTTAGATGAGAACCTTTTTCTTAATAAAGCAGTCAAAGCAAAGATTAAGACATTTCTAAATCCTGAAGTCCTTTGAAAGTTTACTATTCCCTATTCCCTATTCCCTATTCCCTAGCGCTATAACTTTAATTTTCCTTGGAAACTAATTCCTCCTGCCAAAATAATAAGTTAATAACTCATAGCTGTTAACGAAGTTCCTCCTACGGAGGCTAGCTGTTAGCTGATGGCTGAATGCTTAACTTAGATATTAAGAAGGATTAGCAATTGTCTTTTGAAAAGCAGGTCTTTCAGAAATTCGTTTAATATATTCCAAAACATTAGGATAGGAACTTAAATCCAACTTTAACATCATAGGAATATAAGCTAAAATCGAACCCACTGCTACATCTGCAACGTTAAATTCTTCACCCATTAAATAAGGTTGAGTCTCAAAAATTTTATTCAATGGAGTTAATAAACGGGGAGTTTCTTTTTCCCGACTTGCTTCTACAAAAATTCCTGGTCCGAGAGTAGCATTAGCAAACAATACCCACTGAAAAATTTCAGCTTTCTTTTCTAAAGAATCAGGCATTTTGCCATATTTTTCTGCAATATATAACAAAATAGCACCTGACTCCGAAAGCTTAAATTCTCCATCGACAATAGCAGGTACTTTTCCCATCGGATTAATCTCTAAAAAATCTGATTTGAGATGTTCTCCTGACTGCATATCAAGAGTGATAAATTCATAAGAAGCTTCTATTTCTTCGAGATACCAATGAACAATTGATGCTCGACTACGAGCACCGCCATAAAGTTTTAGCACTATTAAATACCTAATCTTAGATAACTTCCATTAATGGATAATGGATAATGGATAATTACTGCAAGGAAAACCTTCAATAATCGATAATTGATAATTACCTCCCCCTAAAAGGAAGAGGATTGAATAAAAGGAAAATTTTTTCTTATTTCTCCTTGCTTATGAGAGGCTTTAAACCTTGATTTTTCGGTAACGTAATTGAATGTGAGAAAATATCCTAGCACTTTTTTTCCCATAATAGAAGGCTTGATACCTTTATTTATCGGTAATTTTTGGTACTTTTAAGATATAGAATTAACACAAATATTCAAATAATAGAGCATTTATCTAAAACTAAAAGCAAGAGCTAATAGCTGATAGATAACCGCTGAATAATTTGACGATTAAAGAACTTTGTGAGTATATTCATGTTGCTTCACATTGTCTTCTGAACTGACAATATTTTCTGCATTTAATATTCGCTTACGTTCTAGAGAATAGTTCAAATTATCACAACGACTTCCTAGAGGAACCAAAGATTTAACTTCAGGATGAATTTTATATGTGCGAGTAGCAGCGATCGCTCTCTCAGCAAAATTATCAGAGAATTGAGCTTCTGAAGGGAAATCTTGAGGTAATAAGGGTTTTTCTCCAGATAATACTTTACCCAAAGTTATTCCACAAGCCATTTCATAAGAAGTTGGTATGCCTTTTACTATAGCTTCGAGAGCTGCGGAGGGTATTGGTTCAACAACTTTTACTTGAGAGACTTCGCCATCTTCTTTGATAAAGCAAGTTGCTAGACCAATAACTAAATAGTCATCAGTAGATAAATCTGGAGCATTGGGATAAGCAGTGACAGTTGCCATAGGCTATTGTAATTTCTAGTTCTCGGATACTAAGTCTTATTTTACCAACTGAGGGAACTAAGTCCTCAAAAAAATTTCATCCTCAAAATTGAAATCCACAGCAATTTATGTCAAAATGAATCTTATTAAGTTATTGTGGGTAATGTTTTGACAAAAAATATCCATAGTAGATTATGTTGTTTAAAGCATAGTTCCTATACTAGCCGGGTTAATTTATCAATAAGGTTGAGCAACCATTGTTGATTTGCTAATATTTGTTCACATAAATTCATATACATTGATTTAGTTATACCGATTAGTTGCATAGATTGTGCTATAATCATGTGCAAACAGAGTAGTTTGTGGTGCAAAGCCAGGCCACTATGTAACCGCTATCCTGATAAGTCACCCCTAGCATGGTCAAGTAATTAAAACTTCTGCGACCGTCGATAACCAAGACGATGTAAGTAAAAAAAAAGCGTCTACAGGTTTTCTTGTAGACTTTGGGAGATACCCCCTCAGCAGGTTAATCTTGCTGTGCATTGTTAACAAATGTTAGTAAAATAGTATCGGACTATAGCAATCCTATTTTATTTGTGGCAAAAATCTTACCGCTTTTGAAGGAATAGGGAACAGGTGGAAGTTTCAACTCTTTTATTTACTTTTTAATTACCCGCAACCTATTTAGAATTGCGATTAGGACTACCAAAATATCTTAATTAGACCTCTCCGAAAAAGATATAGATTTTTTGCCGGGGTAGGGAACAGGGAACAAGTAAGATATTTTTACGAAAAAGGCAGGAAAAATGATTTTTTATGGTAACTTTTTCTTTCTTTAGCTAATATAACTAAAAGGTTTATTTATTTTCCGGAGATGACTATTACAGCGGTTTTCATTTCAGTAGACCACAGTAGGGACGTTGCATGCAACGTCCCTACGAGGTTATGGTTATGGCAAAGTGGTTCATCAATCTGAAAAGCGCTGTAATTCTAGATACCTATAATCTGTAGAAAAAGTTTTCTGATTAATATAAATAAGACATACGCAAATACCATGTATATAGTTTTC
>NZ_LGSU01001433.1 GCF_002260545.1 Hydrocoleum sp. CS-953
CGTTTGGTGCTGAAATCCCATGCTGCAAGGATGCTAGCTGTAAGACAAGTCTCTCAGCTTAATTCTGGGAAGAAAACTTGTGGGGTCGAAAAACAAATCCGAAAAATTTATATCTGTATTCAATCATGCAAGTAGGAAGTAGTAAAATTAGTTTTTTAAGGCCAACCGCCTCTAAACCAGAATTACCTTTATTTATTTTTCTACCTGCTATGGACGGTACAGGTAAATTGTTGAGAGCGCAACTTTCTAGATTATCAACTGCTTTTGATATTCGTTGTCTCAGTATCCCACAAAATGATTTATCGAGTTGGGATTGGTTATTGGAGAGAACAATCAACTTGATTAAAATTGAACAGGAATTAGCACCCAAAAGACCTGTTTATTTATGTGGAGAATCCTTTGGAGGATGTTTAGCACTAAAAGTTGCCTTCCATAATCCTGAATTATTAGACAAACTAATTTTAGTTAATTCAGCTACTTCATTTAGTCAAGAACCTATAGTAAAATATGGCTCATATCTTACTCAATATCTACCAACCTATTTATATCAATTATCTATAACGGCAACTTTACCCTTTTTAGGAGCTTTAGGGAGGATAGAACGAGAGGAGCGTCAAGCACTACTCAAAGCTATGCAGTCAATTTCTCAGCAGACTGCCATCTGGCGATTTGAGTTAATGCGTTCATTCCAACTAAACAAAAATCAACTAAAAAGTTTAAAAAAGCCTGTATTAGTTATTGCTAGTGCCGCGGATAGAATTTTTCCTTCAATATCACAAGCTAAGTTTTTAGTCAAGTATTTGCCTGAAGCTCAAATGGTTATTCTCCCTAATAGTGGCCACGCCTGCTTGTTAGAAGCAGACGTAGACCTTTACGAAATTATTCAAGGCCGATGGGGCAGTAAATTTAATGTAGCAGAAACACAGAGAGTATCTGCTACATTAAATACTTAGTTTAAACTAAGCCACTTTTGAGCGTTCAAGCGTTGAATCACACCAGACACCAATAAGTTCAGAGTAATTTTACGTTCATCAATTAAAAAAGGTTCTAAGGTAGCAGGTTTAGCTCCATTATCAGCACAAGAGAAAGCTCTAGGGCCTTTAATATCCTTTTTGGGAAAATAGACATTGAACTGACGCTGGCCTTTTTTAAACTTACCCACCACTTGCCAACATTCTTCAGATGAACCAAAGCCAATCATAGGTAGTTTTTGCTTAACTAGATTTAGATCGAGATCCTCAATACCTTCTTTGGTTAAAGCTTGCTGTAAAGCTGGCAAATAATCTTGCTGCATAAACTCAGCAAACGGTTTAGTTTCAACTGCTGGGGGCTTTTCTGGTTTTACCTTGCCTCCAGCAGGTTTAGTTTCAGTTTTTTTAGCTTCTTGTTCTTCTGCCATAAATGCTTCCTTAGTTAAATTTCTGCATAAGCTCGTTCTACTAAACGACGAGCCAGGGTTTGAACTCCTGTATGTTCATAATAATTGGTACTCATATCTAGGAATGCAGCCAAATAGTCCAATTTATCATCGCTAAATTCTACGAAACTTTGCAAGCTATTGGCCACATTTTCTGGTGTAATGCCCCGATCGCTGACAAAATCTCCCATCCAACCAGAAACAGAGCCGAAAGCTTCCCCAATAAAGCCCAACTTACTATCTTTATCATCTCCTGGAATAGCTTCTTCAATTCCCCGGAAGCCTTCGTTTTCTTCTAAGTCTGAGGTAGAAAGTCCTTCTATCCATTCAGCAGCTGCACCTAGAAAATCTGGCCCTAAAGGAATTAAACCATCAAAACAAACTAAAGCTGCTAACCGCATCAAAGATTCTCCACNTTCAATTCCCCGGAAGCCTTCGTTTTCTTCTAAGTCTGAGGTAGAAAGTCCTTCTATCCATTCAGCAGCTGCACCTAGAAAATCTGGCCCTAAAGGAATTAAACCATCAAAACAAACTAAAGCTGCTAACCGCATCAAAGATTCTCCACTATAATCTCCTAAAGCGCCGACAAAATCACCAATACTATCTCCTGGAATGCCATTTATGGAACAGAAACCTAATAATTCTGCAACTACTTTTAGAGATAGATCGATAGTTTGGGCTTTTCCTGGTTTAGGAGTAAGGCTAGTTAACAAACCTCCCACCAGAGGTATTTTATCTCCAACCATATTAGCTAGGGAAGCTGCACCTAAAGCACGACCTGCTCCACTCACAGTTTGATATAGCCACAAAGCACGTTGATATCCTTGAGCTTTGTCATTGAAGAGAATTACAGCTCGATCGCCTATTTGCTGAATTAGGTCTTCGTCGTCTTCCCCTGTTACAGTGCGGATAGTATTTTCAAATCCTACCAAGTTATCCCACTCTCCAGGAACAACAAAGTCTAGGGCGCGTAAAGCTTTAATTGTAATATTGTCAGTGGGTAGTTCATCTACTAATTCAAAGATTGGTTTATTCATTTAAGGCTCCTTAATTTCAGTTATTAGTTATCAGTTATCAGTACCTCTGGCTGAAGTTGGAGGCAAGACAATCTGAAATTTCCTTTTTTATCCCCATTACTGGGGAGGTATGAGATGGTATTTCTTGGTTAAAAATTAAAACTTGGCGTTGGTAAATCAAGAGATGAAATTTTAAGAGTAATCTGTTTCTAATACCTCTAAATATTTAACCAGAGTCAGCGATCGGTATTACCCCAAGTAGAAAATTATCCCACCAATTACCAATACCTAAAAGTTAGTTAATAGAGTAAGAGGCTTTTTTGAGTATTGGGGCAGGATTTTTTTGATTAAACATCTCCAACAATAAAAAATTAAATCAATTATCGTAGAGAAATTATCAATTATTTCCCCCTCCATACCTATTCCCTATTCCCTAGTTAAAAGTGAATAGAGGAAGACGCTTTTTTTTCAGTATTGGGGCAGGATTTTTTTGATTAGACATCTCCAACAATAAAAAATTAAATCAATTATCGTAGAGAAATTATCAATTATTTACCAATGGATAATTAATCAATTTGGTATAAAGCCTTCTATTTCAAGAGAAAAAGCGGTCGTTTGCGGAGCATTCCGAAGGATGGGATGGCGAGGAAACCTCGCCATATCCAATCGACCAAGAGAAAGAAATTGTGATTTTGTGATCTTCAATTCCTTTAGGGTTTTTATGGAGGTAATTATCCATTATTCATTATCCATTATCCATTAATGAACCCTATTCCCTTCTATTTGAGACTAGATAGACCTCTGAGATTGAATTTTTGTAGCCATGCTTCGCGATCGCTGGCTGTAAATGAGGGGTCTTTTGATTGAGCTTTTACCTGAAAACGATTATCTACTAATACAGCAGTAGTAGTTTTACCTTGTTCTACTGCTGGATATCCTCCGATTTTTTTGCTGCTATTTTGGAATTTGTTGGCAGCAGTAGGGGAAGCAGAAATATCATTAATAGACATAACTGCTACTTCTTTACCATCTTTTTTGAGACTTGCTTGAGCAAAGCCTTTTTTCTCTTGAGCATAGTTTAATTTATAGTCCCCACTGGAGGATGGGAAATATTTGTTTAGACTGCCACCTGTTACTTGTTTAGCTTCGGAGGGACGTTCTGTTTTACTTTGTTGTTGGGCTTGATCGAAACGACTGGGTTGTTTAGCTCCACCACAAGCAGAAGTTAATAGTAATAGGGTAATTAATATTGGGGCTAATATTTTTGGTAATCGATGACCGAATCTCATTAGACATCTCTCCTATAAATTTATACTTGAGGTTGTTGTTATAATTTTCCCTTAAAATTGCACAATTTGTGTATATTTAATTTTTTCTGATGGCCTAGGAAACTCTATCAAGCAAACCGAGTTGTAGAAATAGGAAATTTTCACATTTATGTTTAAATCATATCCCCTATTATCGGGAAGCTTTCTGTCTGCTTATAGTTCATAAAAATATAGTCAAATATGACATATTCTTATTTTGCCAGTTTTACCTTGACGCTCGTGTTAGCATAGCTCCGACCCAGGATGTACTACAACACCACGCCAGTTGCTTTAAGTCGGGAGACCCGCCCAACGCACTGGCTCCTCTATCCCATGGTCAAAGACATTTGGGATGGCTTTTCTCATAATATTCAAAGAACCATTAACGTAACTCATTAATCAATCTTCTACCACCTGTGGGATTTGCATTCCCCGTTTCACCCTTTTTGCACTAAAAGTTGACTGATTTTTCTCACCGTTTAAGTACACAGGAATTGCATCATTATCCATAAAACTTGCAATTGAAGTATAAGATTCTTCGGTTAAAATTACCTGAATTCCTACCATTTTGGCTTTATAAGATAACATTTCTATTGACTTAGTATAGGGAATTTGAACAAAATTTTGATTGTTCTTTTTTCCTAAATTAATTAATCTCCTGTTTCCACTCCTGATTTTGGCCCATTATCAGAATTCCTATTTTCTGAGTGATGAGGCTATTAATAATCAAACGAAATGTTTTATGCAGATAATCATTGATTTTAAATTCTCTTTTATTCGCTAGTTTTCTTAGTCTCTGACTTGATTGATTTTCTCTTAGCAGACCTTGAAGACTGGTTCTAACCTTGTTATAGTATTGATTGATAGATTTTAACGGTCTGCCATTTATCACTCTTGGGTTTGATTCCTGCTTGATTAAAGGTTTCGGCTGTCGCCGACATGAAAATGTAGCTAAATTGTTTAATCCAATATCAATACTGGCATAACGATTTTCCTCTAGCTCGTATTGTTGTTCCCATTTATCATAAATCACCTCAATTACATAATGGTTCAGTCTAGGGACAAGACGAACTTGTTTAAGAGCGTGAAGTAGGTACTAATGTTTTTAGATAAATCCCAGTTTGAGAAGGATTAATAATTCCTTGTTTTAGTTGCCTCTTGCTGATGGCTTGTGTCGTATAAATTACAATATTTCTTCGGTGTTATTTTATTTTTATATCCACCGAAGACGAGGAGGAGCATTAAACTTTGATAGGTGTTGTTTATAAACTTCGTTTGCGGCTAAAAAGCTTTTTGGTTTTTCTCTCTAAAATCATCAATATTTGTTGAGATACTCGATTCTGGCATTGCTTTATAGTCTACTTGAGTAGAAAGTGTTTTTTGCAGGTCATAATAGGAAAGATAAATCTTTTCAAATATAAAAGACTGACGAACTAAATAATTAGCATGAGTTTAAGAGATTTTTATACAAGAAACAAAGTCGGTCAATTTCAGGATAAAACCGATGATTTTTTTGAATAATATGTCTCTCAACTCATTTCATAAATCAAGGAGTTAAAATTACTAAAGGCTGGGAACATTTATGAGTTTTTATTATTATTTATTCTTGACTTGCCAGCCAATTTCATTATACCCTTAAACATAAGGTCGAGAGTTATTAAATTTTGTCAAATACTTAGTAGCTATGCATGTACCAATAAACGAAGAGATTTGACATTATTTGACTATATATGACTATATTTATGTACAATGTTTATTATACCATTTATCAGGCATTAATGGTGCTTTGTAACAACTACTTTATACTTGGAAATTTTGCCTAAACTTCCTAACAGCTAAAACCTACCACATAACATATCCTTTTCAGGATATATAGCAAATTTTTGAGATTTGGTATTACCTGTTGATAATCTGCTTTTGTAGATAAGAAAATTCTCATTCCTGAGTCTTAGTTTGATGAAGCACCATGATTTCATAAAACATCCGCTTTATAGCAAACTCAAATTTATAGAAAATTCAAAAAATATCTTTATTTTTGACCATAAAAATAAAATAAGGTATCAAGCCTCGCCTTTTAAGAGGATGAAAAAGAAAATTCCGGTTTTCAAGTCTCCCTATTGCAGGAGGTACTAATAATTGATAACTGAAATGACACTCCCTGGACTGAAGTCAAGGCGATTCTTGAGCGGAATAAATTTGATATAAATTTAGTTCCGTCAAATTTTACCCTTAATAGCATAGTCAAAAATCATTCTAGTTCCCTCATTCCAAGAGATTTTTTATCTGCAATAAAAATCTGGTTGCTATATACCAAAACTCATTAATACATTAGTAAAAATTCAGCTATTAGCTGTCAGCCAGCCTCCCGTGCAAGAACGGCGTTAATAGCAATAATACCATGCCACTAAAGACCGTGTTTAAATTAATATGGACTTTAAGGTAAAGCGAGCTAGCTTTTGTAGTAAGATTTAATTCTGGCTCAATTAATAAGTAAGCATTCAGCTATTAGCACTCAGCTTTTCCTAGGTCATGCTACGCAAACAGCTTTTTAAAATGCTAGGAGTTAATAAATTATAAGCTGTTGTGTATCTAGATTTTATATTCCCTATTGCCTTTGACAAAAATTGAATATATTGTCATTCATATTATAGCGCTTTTCATGATTCATAGAATATAGATATTTTGGCTTAAAGGTAGAAGGCATAAGGCAGAAATAATGCAAGTCAACATGAGTGAAAACCCCTATAAAAACCTTAGCTGATAGCTGACGGCTGACGGCTGAATGCTTACATTAATAAAGCTTTTATCGCGCACCAAAAATAATAGCTGATAGCTGACGGCTGACCACTGACCGCTGAATGCTTACATAGATTAAATCAATAAATTATGACAAATAAAATATCTCAAGCTGATAAAAGAAGAGAAGTTATTACAACTTTAGAATCTGCTTATCCAATATCAACTGAAAAAGCAACTTTAGCAATTTTAGGTAGAGGTGCGTGGGGTTCAGCTTTAGCAAAATTAGCAACTCATAATCAACATGAAATATATTTATGGTCTCGTAGCTTAAATGTCAGTTTAGAACAGGTACTAAAGGATGTTGATATAATAGTTTCGGCAATTTCTATGAAAGGAGTTAATGAAATTGCTGAGAAAATTAAAAAGATTGGTTTACCAAAAAAAGTAATTATTATTACTGCTACAAAAGGATTAGATCCAGAAACAACTCGTACTCCTTCTCAGATTTGGGAAGCGAATTTTCCTCATAATCCTGTGGTAGTTTTATCAGGTCCTAATTTATCAAAAGAAATTGATGATAAATTACCAGCAGCAACGGTAGTTGCTAGTAAAAATAAGGGAGCAGCAACGACGGTACAAAATATTTTTGCTTCTGGTTTATTTCGGGTTTATAGTAGTTCCGATCCGATAGGTACTGAGTTAGGTGGAACTTTAAAAAATGTCATTGCTATTGCTAGTGGAGTTTGTGATGGTTTGGAACTTGGTACTAATGCTAAATCAGCTTTATTAACTCGTGCTTTAACAGAAATTATTCGTATTGGTACTCATTTAGGTGGAAAAACTGAAACTTTTTTTGGGTTATCTGGTTTAGGAGATATGTTGGCAACTTGTAGTAGTTCTTTGAGTAGAAATTATCGGGTTGGTTATGGTTTAGCACAGGGAAAAAGTTTGGAGGAAATTTTAGAGGAATTACCTGGTACTGCTGAGGGTGTTAATACTACAAATGTTTTGATTGATATTGCTAATAGGGAGGAAATTACTCTGCCTATTTCTAGTCAAGTTTTTCTATTGTTGAATGGTAAGATTACTCCAGAAGAAGCCGTGGAAGCTTTAATGGGAAGAGATTTAAAACCAGAATTTTAATATCAAATCCAGCAGAGTAATTTTTTTTCCCTGGTCTACCCAAAATGCTAACTTTTTGAGCATTNGAAGCTTTAATGGGAAGAGATTTAAAACCAGAATTTTAATATCAAATCCAGCAGAGTAATTTTTTTTCCCTGGTCTACCCAAAATGCTAACTTTTTGAGCATTTTTAGACGTTATACCTGAATTTTTTTTTCGACCTAAAAGGCTAAAAGCTTTATTTATAAATGCTTTGAGATTTATTCAGCAAACCATAATTAGGAGTTGCTGATGAATTGATAAAAAGTAGAGTTTTCAAATTTCTCTCCTTCTCTAACTCTTTTGCCTTATTTTATATAGATATAGATATAACGCCATGTGCAACTTTTCCTAACTTACTAAATTTAGCGACTTCTAAAAAGAACCTTTTCAACCTTATGGGTATAAGCCGTGGTATTTTCGTAGAAAGTTGCACATCGCATAGATATAGATATTGATATAGATTCTCCCTAAAACTTTACCACTAAAAGGCCAAAACTATTGCGCATTAGTAATTTGTTTTTATTTTTTATTTTTTGATTAAATAAATATTTCTGATAAAAATAGAAAAAATTTCNCATAGATATAGATATTGATATAGATTCTCCCTAAAACTTTACCACTAAAAGGCCAAAACTATTGCGCATTAGTAATTTGTTTTTATTTTTTATTTTTTGATTAAATAAATATTTCTGATAAAAATAGAAAAAATTTCTGAAATTCTAATCCTCTGGTCTGGAAAAAGTTAGTTTTTTTCCTTAATGATGAAATTTTTTCACAAAATATGTAAAGTTCAAACATAGCAAAGTTTACCCCAAGAAGAAAAATAAATAGGGCAGTCACAATAAAACAAAAAAATTAGTGGTTATAGTTAGGCAACGGCAATATTGCTCAGGTTATGCTCGGTGGCTATGTAGCTACCGTTAGGCTCGGCCAACGCTTCAACCAATTCAGCAGTTGGTTCGGACGCTTCCCAATCGGGAAAGATTTTACGGATAATTTTAACGTGAGGCTCGACCTCAATCCACAGCCTGGCTCCCCCAGCCTGACTACGATTGGGCTTGTGAGGTCGGTAGACGATTTTGCAAGGTCCTACTATTTCAACTTCGTGGCATCTATCATTACGATCGCCTTGCTTAACAGAAATAGCTGGATCGCTCGTTCCGTGGTCTCGGTTAGCATCAATTATTCTTCGTACAATATGAATAAAGGTATTGCCTGTACGCTGTCCTTTGTTCCAAGTTCCCTGTGGACCTCTAAGACCAGTGGTTATTTCTGGCATTCCCCGACTATTTAGAGGAATCCTCCAAAATCTGCCTTCTTTTTCTGCTCCAAGAACGCGACCTTGTTTTAAAAGTAGTCTGAGTCTCGCAGTAGAAATATTTAAGAGAAATGCTGCTTCTGTTGTTCCAATTGACATGGGCCTAAACTATTTCGGAATGGTTTTTGAGTATAACAGATAAAAGAATAGTATAACCTACATTCCGTACGACAAAATGTAGTATTGAAAAAGGACTCAGGACTCAGGAGTCAGGAGTCAGAATTCAGGAGAAAATCATAGTTGTAACTTAATGACTAAACAATCAAGTAAGTATTTATGCTTAATTTCTACTAAAAATTTGACTGCTGAGAAAGGTCAATGACGATGATTGACATAGTATAAATACTTAGCGAGATCGGGATTTTTATACTACTTTTAATGTTACAAATTGACGTGCGGAAGGTGGGGTATAAAAAAACTATAGTATTATGGGCCTGGGAGTAACAATCTGCCTAAGTGGGAGGCAAAAATGGCTACAGCAGGAAATGATAGTTGATTTTAAACTATCTATAGCAATCCGCGCTTATGTTGCGGGTAATTAAAAAGTCAATAAAAAAGTTGAAACTCCAACCAGTTAAGTGTTCCCTAAAAGCAGTAAGATTTTTGCCACGAATATGCGGAGGATTGCTATATTTAGTTGAGAAAAAACTTATTCAAAAATATCAAATGAATGATTTAGTCAGCTCCTAATTGTCCGACGGCAAAAATTTGGATATTACCAAGCATTACCAATAATAGTAAAAGCTGCCCAATAATAGGGATGAGATAAATTTTCATCTGTATATTCTGCTAATTCTTGTGGCAATTTGACTCGACTATTAGAACCATATAACTCACCTTTTTTTAAACTTACTTTCCCTTTTAACATTGCTATTTGGGCTTGTCGAAGCGCTTCTGCTTTAAGTAAAATTTTCTGAAAATTTTGATAAAACTCATTCATTAAAGCTAAAGTTCCTACATCACTAACATACCAAAGACTTGCTAGAGCAGATTTAACTCCAGCTTGGACGGTTAAACCAGCAAAACCTAATTCCGCTTGTTGATCTCCCACGGCAGTTTTACAAGCACTTAGAACTAATAGCTCTACTTTTGGTTGATGCCATTTCAAGTTTCTTATATCATCTAGTTCCAGTTTTTCTTTCTGCCAAAATTGAATATAAGAATTACTTGGTTGACCTGACCTAAACTCAGCATGAGTAGCTAAATGAATAATTCCAAACTTCTGTTTTTGTCGTTGCTCTTGTAAATTTTNATCTCCCACGGCAGTTTTACAAGCACTTAGAACTAATAGCTCTACTTTTGGTTGATGCCATTTCAAGTTTCTTATATCATCTAGTTCCAGTTTTTCTTTCTGCCAAAATTGAATATAAGAATTACTTGGTTGACCTGACCTAAACTCAGCATGAGTAGCTAAATGAATAATTCCAAACTTCTGTTTTTGTCGTTGCTCTTGTAAATTTTCAACTGTAAAGTCTTGGTTAATAAATGCCTCTCCTTGCCACAATTTTTGTGTGATTTCTTTTAACTCTGTTGGTACAGCAGGTAGAGATTGATGGTCAATAAATTCTGATGCTCCCATTGCTAATACTTGCATATTTTTTCTGGGATTATATTCAGTTTCAATCATATTAAAAGCCGGAATAAGGGCAACACTATATTTTTCTATGAGAAATTTTTTTCCATCATGTAATGCGGATAATGGTAAACTGCGTAAACCAGGTCCTAAGCAAAAAATAATAGTATCTACTTTTTGCTTTTCTAATTCTGACTTAATGGGATTGACTATCCACCGATAAAGTTTTTGAGCTGGTTTTAGATATGATTCTGTGTGACGCATTCTTGGATCTATGATTTCTCCAGCTAACATTTTTACTGTATTTAATACAGTTTTTCGCTCGGCATCAGTAATACTGTATATAACTGGTATTTGATTGGCAGTGATTAACACTAATTGTATTTGTTTTTTGCGAGGCCATACCCAGACAACGGCAGGGTTTTTATCAGTTTGAAATTGCCANGTATTTAATACAGTTTTTCGCTCGGCATCAGTAATACTGTATATAACTGGTATTTGATTGGCAGTGATTAACACTAATTGTATTTGTTTTTTGCGAGGCCATACCCAGACAACGGCAGGGTTTTTATCAGTTTGAAATTGCCATAGATAAAGTTGTTTAGCGATAGTTTCAGCAGTCAAGGTAAAACTTGAGAGATTTGCACCAAAGTAATTTTCATAAGCTTTTTCCCAAGTTTGCTCAATTCTATTGACAATTTCTTGGACAGCCTGAGTTTCTAATAATTTATCCCACTCAGATTCTTGAATAGCAAATGCTGGTTTTTTTGGTAGGAAAATATTTAAGCTAATGGTGCTTAAGAAAACTAATATAAATAGGAAGGATAAAATTAGATTTTTCTTCCATCTATTGTTAAACATAATTTAACTTCCTAGTTTTTTTGCCAACTCTATCAATTATGATTCAATCTAAAATTTATACATAGCTTAAGTATAGTAATTTTACTTTTGGTGTCAAGAGTTGGCTTTTGTATTTTCCTGATCTTGAGGATTTAGAATTCAAAAAAATAAAGAAATTAAAAAGCAAAGCTTAAATAAGTTAAACTTCAGTCTGTTTCAATAATTGATAATTGATAATTGATAATTACAAGAAGGTTAAAACCGTTACGGAATTGAAGATGAGGAAATATTATTTCTTCTCTTGGTCGATTGGATATGGCTAGGTTTCCCGCTCTTGTAGAGCCGCTGCCTCTTGCAGAGGAGCTGCCTCTTGCAGAGGAACTGCGCTAACGCTAACGCTTTTCATGTCGGCTCAAGCGCCGAAACAGCATCCCATCCTGACGGACTGCGAGCAATTCATGTCGCGTTTGCGTTAGCATTCCGTAGGAAAGCGTTTTCCTGACGGAATGCTCCGCAAACATGTCGGCTCAAGCGCCGAAAAAGACCGCTTTTTTCTCCTATCCAAGGGGAGGCTTCAAGGCGCGAATTATTTAATTATTAATAATTAAGAATTCGGTAAATTATGTAACTAATAAAATTCTCATTCCTTAGCTTTACTTCAAGTATAATTAATTTGCCTCATTGACACAGAAATCAGATGAGATAAAATTGATATTCTTACTAATATCTAGACAATAGTCTATACTATGAAAAATCAGAGCTTTGATGTATAATTAATCTAAAATTTAAAACAAACCTGACCAAAAAATAAGGTCTCAAGCCTCCCCTTGGATGGGGATGAAAAAATAAACTTTAGTATTCAAGCCTCCTATAAAATAGGAGGTAATGATAACTGATAACTGATAACTGATAATTGATAACTAAAATGACATCTCTAGAAAATAATACTCCTCCAGAAGATTCAAATAACAATAATTTAGCACCTATAAGTTTAAAAGAGCCACAGATTCAGTCCGATGGAGTAGACAATATTCCTTCGCAAGACTTAGGCGATCGCCAAAATTCAGAAGAAAATGATTATCTCGACCAAGTTCCTGATGAAGTTGAGATGTCTATTTTTGACCATCTCGAAGAGTTACGAATGCGGATATTTTATTCTTTAATAGCAGTAGTAGTAGCTATTATTAGTTGCTTTATTGTTGTTAAACCCATTGTCAAATTTCTAGAAATTCCTGCCCAGGGAGTAAAATTTCTCCAACTCGCTCCAGGAGAATACTTTTTTGTCACTATTAAAGTAGCTGCATATAGTGGTCTTCTTTTAGCAAGTCCCTTTATACTTTATCAAATAGTTAAGTTTGTCCTACCTGGTTTAACTATTAGAGAAAGAAGATTTCTCGGACCAATTTTTTTAGGTTCTACAGTTTTATTTGGATTGGGATTAGTATTTGCTTATTTTGCAATTGTACCAGCAGCTTTGAAATTTTTTATTGGTTATGGTTCGGAAGTAGTAGACCAAGCTTGGTCAATTGAAAGATACTTTGAATTTGTCTTGTTATTAATGTTTAGTACGGCATTAGCATTTCAAATTCCTATTCTACAATTCTTGTTAGGTATTGTGGGAATAGTTACTTCTCAACAAATGCTTTCTGGTTGGAGATATGTATTATTAGGAGCTGCAGTTTTAGGAGCGGTTTTAACTCCTTCAACTGACCCTTTGACTCAAAGTTTATTGGGTGGAGCAGTAGTTACTCTTTATCTTGGAGGTAGTTTGGTTGTTAAGTTGATAGGGAAATAAAAAATACTGCCTTGA
>NZ_LGSU01001434.1 GCF_002260545.1 Hydrocoleum sp. CS-953
TTCAACAATTAATTATTAATTATTAATTATTACCTCTTCTGTAATAGAGGGATTGCCTAAAAGGAATTTTTTTTTCTTTTTTCTCCATGAATGGAGAGACTTTATACCTTGATTTTTCGGTAACAGATATAATATAGTAATCCTAAATGATTTGTGAGAAAAAACAGTAGGGGTTTGGTCTCCAAATCACTTAATGCTTGGGTTTGGAGACCAAACCCCTACAATAAAACATTACAACCTATTTAGGATTGCTATAGTAATAATAACATCTCCGGTAAAAAGACCAAAAATTCGAGGTGGGATTTGGAGAAGTTTTTGTTTTGGTTTCTTTCGGTTGAAAGTGAGTTTATTAAATTATTTTAAAGTCTGCCAGAAGTTATCCGAATAATCATGTTAGCCTAAAGAAAAACTCTTTTTTTATAAAATATGATAGATGAATTTTACAATTATTAGTGAAATTACTAATATTGAAATAATTGCAGTTAGTAATTCCATTCGCAATTTAGAAAGATTAAATAAAACATAAGGGAAAGGGCGTTGGCGTAAATTAAAAGGAGTAGCTACGATTCGTCTTAACAATGGCAGGATTAGAGTTGCTGAATTACACTGGTATGAAGCTCACGGAATTGGTAAAAAAGAGATTAAACGTAAATTTTATTTGGATTAAAAACTATGAATAATCTGAAATATGAAGCTCAATTTGCAGTCTGTATTAATAATAAAGATTATCCTGCTTCTTTGGAATTACATAAAATTTATGTCGCTTTAACTGATGAAGAGGCAATCAAAGATGGCGATCTAAGAATAGTTGATGAAAGTGGAGAAGATGATCTTTATCCTGCCGATTATTTTGTAATAATTGAACTGCCAAAAGTTGTTCAAGATTCTGTTTTGGCTATGGCTTAATTAAGTTATTACTTGAAGGCGAATAATTCATAGATAAACAAAATCAAACTCTCAACTAGGAAATTTATTTTGAACGACTACTTATAATAGACTTGTACTTAATTGACAATCTGCTGAATGCTTACAATTATTCTCCCAAAACATCTAAAATAATCATAGATACTCAGGAATAAACTATGAAATTAAAAGATTTAGAATCCCAACTTTTGGCGCTAACTCCAGCAGAAAAATTTCAAGCTATCCAACTTTTAACTCAAAGTTTAGCTAATAGTTGGTCTGGTATTGAAAAGACCCCTGGTGTTTGTGGAGGTGATGCTTGTATTGCTGGTACTCGTATACCTGTTTGGGTATTAGTTAATGCTCGTCGTTTGGGTGTGAGTGAGTCGGAGTTGCTGCAAGACTATCCCAGTCTCCAAGCAGGGGATCTAGTTAATGCTTGGACTTATGCTGAGGTATATTCTCAGGATATTGAGTCAGCTATTCGAGAAAATGAGGAGATTTAACCTGTGGTACGTCTCTAATAAAAAATGGAAAACTGAGTACACTTGTAACATAGATATTCAAGAATGGAGATTTAACCTGTGGTACGTATCTATGCTGACGAACAGTTTCCTAAACGGGTTGTGGAATTGCTGAGAACTTTTGGTCACGATGTTCTCACAGTACAAGAAGCAGGATTAGCTAATCAAAAGATTCCCGATCTAGAGGTACTAGCTTTTGCTACTCAAAATGAACGTGCAGTTTTAACTTTAAATCGAGTTGACTTTTTTCGACTGCATCGTACCGTATCAAATCATGGGGGTATTATTGCTTGCAAAGATGATTTTGATAGAGAAAGAATGGCTAACAGAATTAATGATGCAATTTCTGCTCAAGAAACATTAACAGATCAATTGATTCGAGTTAAACGTCCACAGCAATAAAACTTATTATGATAAAAATTACCAAACACATATCAAAAAATATTAGGCAAAAATGGCAGCACACCAAACCAAGGTCAAAATTTATTCTCGGTTTTGTAGTGTTATGCTTAACTGGGCGATCGCTTCCCTACCTTTTTCCTATTCGCTCTCAAGACATAATTCAACATCAACAAACTTTCAAATTTAGCGATCGTAATGCTCTACCTCTGGGAACTATCCTCACCCGCGACCAAGAAAACACAATAGTTGTACCCCTAGATAAAATTTCTCCTCTATTTATCAACGCCATCATCGCAGCAGAAGACAAAAGATATTATCAACATGGTGCTCTAGATATGAAAGCAATAGGGCGATCGCTCCTAGAAGCTCTCCAAGCAAGACAAATAGTCAGTGGTGCTTCTACTATTACGATGCAACTTGCTCGAATGTTGGAACCGACACCGCGCACTTTCGGCAACAAAGTTCGAGAAATATGGTTATCTTGGCGACTGACAGCAGGTATGAACAAAAATCAAATCCTGGCAGCATACATCAACCGCTTACCAATGGGAGGAAATATTTATGGTGTGGAAGCAGCATCCCGCACTTATTTTGGCATTTCCGCTACCGACCTCAACCTCGCTCAAGCAACCATTCTTGCTGCTTTACCTAACGACCCGACTGACCTCAACCCCTATTACCACTGGAATATTCTCAAAAAACGTCAAAAGTATGTTCTTAAACGGATGGTTGAAGACAAATATATTACCCAAACTCAGGCGGAAAAAACCTTTGCTGAAGAAATAACTTTACAACCAGAAAATCAAGGTATTATTGCAGCGCCACATTTTCTTTTTTGGTTATCTGAAAATTTATCTACTAATAATATTAATCACAACTTATTTACGACAGCTACCCCTACAGTTATTCGCACCACTATCGACAGACCTTTACAACAATTTGTCACTGCTCAAGTACGGCAGATAATTAAAAATCTTGAACCTTATAATGTCAATCATGCTGCTGCTATTGTTATTGATAATCACAGTGGAGAAGTATTAGCTTATGTAGGGTCTCCTAATTATTTTGATTATCAAAAAATGGGTAGTAATGATGGGGTACAAGCATTACGTCAACCAGGTTCAACTTTGAAGCCTTTTTTATATCAATTAGCATTAGAAAATAAAGTAATTAATCCTAATACTGTTTTGGCAGATGTGCCTACATATTATGCAATTCCGGGCGCTCAACTTTATAGCCCTACTAACTATAATCAAGATAGATTTTTAGGACCTGTTATTGTCAGAATTGCTTTGGCAAATTCTCTGAATATTCCAGCAGTACGAGTATTAGAAAAAGTGGGAGTAGAGAATTTTTTAAACCGTCTAAATCAATTAGGTTTTAGACATTTAAAAGCATCCCCAGAATATTATGGTTTAGGTTTAAGTTTAGGAAGTGGAGAAGTTAGTTTATGGGAGTTGGCAAAAGCTTATTTAATAATGGCAAGACAAGGAGAAGTTATTCCTATAGTTACGACAATTCCTCCTCAAACATCTCCAATTTTTCAAGATAAAATGAAGGAAGATACTCTAGAAACAAAAAATTCAGATATTTCTCTAATACCTAATGCTAAATCTGAATCTGAAATAGCTATACTTGGAGAATTTATTCCGATTGTGAGAAACATTTATGCTCAAACATCTCCAATTTTTCAAGATAAAATGAAGGAAGATACTCTAGAAACAAAAAATTCAGATATTTCTCTAATACCTAATGCTAAATCTGAATGGATGTTAATCACAGATATGTTGAGCGATACTCATGCTAGAGCTACAGAATTTGGAGTTAATTCGGCTTTAAATTTGCCATTTCCAGCAGCAGTAAAAACGGGTACTTCTTCAGATTTTCGGGATACTTGGACGGTTGGTTTTTCCAAAGATTATACTGTTGCAGTTTGGGTAGGTAATTTTAGTGGCAAACCAATGATGCAAATATCAGGAGTTATGGGTGCTGCACCTTTATGGAATCGAATTATGCTGCATTTACATGAAAAGAAGGAACCGACTTTTTTCCCTACACCAAAAAATATGGTTCAGCGCTCAGTTTGTACAATTTCTGGATTACGTCCTAAATCGGATTGTCCGTCGGTAATGACCGAGTATTTTTATCCAGAAAAGTTAGCAGAATATGAGTATTTATCTAATAATTATCAAGTGGGAAATTTACCTGCTGAATATAACGAATGGTTGGCAAGACAAAGTGAGTCTAGTTTGGTTAATGGTGAGTTAAAAATTTTATTTCCCCAAGAAGATGATTACTTTTTAATTGATAGTGGTGCAGGAGAACAAAAGTTAGAATTTAAGTTGGCAAATTCAGCTAATAAATCTGTGGAATGGTGGTTGAATGGAGAGAAGTTAGTCGTTAATTCTGATAATTCTTTTTTTTGGCAGTTAACCCCTGGTAAGTGGAATTTGGAAGTACGTTCAGGAGATATGGTAAACCGAGTAAGTTTTCAAGTACAATTGTCAAATCAATCTCCTTATCAGGGGTTTTCTATACTTCAAGAAGGAAGAAAGAATAAGTAAGAAACAAGAAGTTTTAAATAAGGAAGAAAAATAGTAGCTATACTACTATTTTACAAGAGTTTTGAAATTATTGAAATATGACCGTTTAAAGATAAAATAATAAATATTGTCAGAATAAATTTGCCTAAATCTTTTATATAGCGCTACGCGCTAGGGAATAGGGAATAGGGAACAGGGAACAGCAGACGGTCAAAGGGTTTTCCTACGGAATGCTGCGCAAACAGGATTGAAAATGTCCTAACCTTAATGCGTAGCGCTATATCATGTCCGCTAGCATCGGTATTGTATAGCAAAGGTAGGGAACAGGGAACAGGGAACAGGGAACAGGGAACAGGTAGCAAGGCTTAATATCAAGAAAAAAACTTAAATTTTCTGTAGATATTTACGCTTGGGTTTACACAAACGATATAAACGGACATGATATTAGAGAACAATTTTTCCTTAACTATAGTTCCTACAACGCCGCAGCGATCGCTCTCATTCTGCCACTCTTTCCCGTTTCAGCAGCACCTGGGCTATGACGATACCGAGTAGGGCTAAAAACGCCATCAGGTAAAAGACGTAATTATAGCTTCCAAATAAATCTCTGATCCTGCCCGTTAACAGTGTGCCAATCAAAGCACCAACGCCATATGCTGTGAAGACAATGCCGTAGTTTTGAGCATAGTTGTCAGGATTAAAAAAGCACAATGTAATAGTTGGAGCCATAGCCAGCCACCCCCCAAGACAGAACCAAAACAGGCAGAAGGCAATCAGATAGGTTGCCACTTGTCCCGTTTGAGCATTAGCCATTAATATACAGGCGATTAAGATCAGCACATAAGACAAGGTGGCAATATAGTGAGGTTTGAAGCGATCGCTCAACCAACCAAACAACGGACGACTGACCCCATTGAACAAAGCAAATAAGGCCACACTACTAGCAGCTACCGTTGGATTAATATCTATGATTTCCTCCCCAACTGGACTAGAAATGCCAATTGCACTCAAACCCACTAGGGTTCCAATAGCATAGCAAACCCACAACCCATAAAAGGATCGACTCTTAAACAAGTTCCCAGGATAGCTTGAGAGTGCCCTCTGACCTGAGTTTGATGTCGAAGCACTGGTATTCTGCTGAGGATGCCAGTCTTTAGGAGGCAACTTCATCGTCAGGGAAATAGCTAGAATAATAGCTGTAAAGGCGATACCGAGAATGCGTAAGGTAGGTCGAACACTATAGGTACTGATTAATTGGTTCGCTAAGGGAGCGGTGATCAGGGGCGAAAGTCCAAAGCCAACAATGGTTAATCCTAAAGCCAACCCTTTCTTATCTGGAAACCAGCGAGATACCACAACCATAGGCACACCATAAACAATACCCACTCCGGTGCCAGCAATGATCCCGTATGTGAAGATGAGTATGCCAATATGGTTGGCAAAGCTGGAAAGAATATAGCCTAAGCCGACGATAGTCCCCCCGATCGCCGTTGTTAGACGGGTTCCAATACGAGTAATGTAAAAACCCGCGATCGGCATAAATGCAGCATAGAAAACCAAAGCAAATGTATAGGGCAATAGGCTTTGACTGGCAATAATTCCCAACTCATTTTCTAAAGGGGTTCTAAAAATGCTCCAGGAATAGACAGTTCCCAAGCAGAGTAGGATCGTCATCCCTAAAGGAATGAGCAACCATCTCCCCTGATGTGCAGGTATTCCCAATATCTTCATCTTTTGCTCATAATCAGTGGTTCCACTCATAAGCTTTGACTCCTAAAAGGATTAAGATTTGAATTAGATGACTCAGAATGGTCGGCAATAAAGCCGTTTGGCGATCGCCAATTTAGTGTTCGCAAATTTTATCCGGGGCAGTATTAAATCCAGTACCCGCCTCGACCAATTTCTCCCGTTTGGCCAGAAACAAGGGCCAACTCATCTGCTGTCAGGTTGTCTACCGAGCACCTAGACTGTGTGTAACCAGCTCAAACAAATATTTGATTAGAGTATACCATTTCTGGCTTTTCACGAATGAAATAGGATTGCTCTATTAGTATAGTAGGGCATATCATACAAACCCGGTTTCTATACTTCTATTTATACTAATACTACTGGATTTAATATCCCATAAATTCCTCAAACTTTACTCCCCATTTCCATAAACCGAGAATAATTAAAAGCTGTCAATAACGGATCGGAATGATTATTCCAAATTAAATCGGCTATCAACATTCCTGTTACAGGTGCTAATAAAATTCCATTCCGATAATGCCCAGTTGCTAATGTCAAATTATCATAATTACTGGCTCCTAATATTGGCATTTCGTCAGGAGTATTAGGACGAAAACCCCACCAAAATTCTAAGATTTCGTAATCTCTTAAACCTGGATATAATCTAATTGCATTTCCTAATAATTGTTGAACTCCTGCAGCCGTATTCCCATCAACAAATCCGATATTTTCCGAAGTTGCACCAATAATTATTCTGCCATCTTTGCGAGGTACAATATAAGTTTGATTTCCAAATAAAACTTGCTGTAAAGGTAAATTATTTGTACTTACATCTGAGGGAATTTTTAATGATAACATTTGCCCTTTTATCGGAAATACAGGAACTGGTAATAATTCCTGAGACCATGCACCTGTAGCTAAGACATAATGTTCTGCTTCTAATTCACCTATTGATGTTTTGAGGCTCTGAATTTTATCTTTTTTGCGAACTATTTCTGTTACAAATCCTGATTTAATCTCAATTTTTAATTCTTTAGCTGCTGCAATAATTGACTGATACAAATAACGAGTATCTACTTGCCCATCTTGAGGATAAAACCAACCCCCAATTACTTCAGGACTTAATACTGGTTGATATTGATGAATTGCTACTTGATTTAGCCATTGATAATTTAGGTTTGGTAAAGCATAATTTTTTCTCTCTTTTGCTGCATAAACTGGAGCTAAAATTCCACAAGGCCAATAACCAGTTTCTAAACCACTAATTGATTCTATTTTTTTCACCCACTCTGGATATAATGCCCGACTTTTTAAACATAAATCTAACATTTTTCCAGGAGGAATAGCTTCAGCTTGGGGAGCTAACATTCCCGCAGCAGCATTTGTGGCAATTCGCTGAACATCACGGTTAATAACTGTGACTTTGGCTCCGAGAAGTTTAAGTTCTATTGCTATTGATAGACCGATAATACCGCCACCAATAATTAGGATATCGTTGGATTTATTCATATTAAATAAAGGAATAAGGAATAAGGAATAAGGAAGAAGGAAGAAGGAATAAGGAATAAGGAATAAGGAAATCAAAAGGGCACGACAGGGATTTTTTACACTGATTAACTAATACTTTTACGAATAGTTGGATGGATAATTATCAGGAATAAGAAATACTTTTTGAGTTTATACATTTGTTTTATTCAAAGCTCAACAAATATTTTTTGATGTCTTGATTATATTTTCCTATCCCAGATATTTTTAATGATTTTTCTTAATAAACATTTTATCAATAGAATTGGGTCTAAAACCCTACTAAGGTAAAATGTGTTTGGAGGGTTGCTCAAATCCGACTTACAAAAACAACTTCTGACTTCTGACTTCGTTAAACTGACTTCACTAATACTTTTACAAAATTTAAAGGTTCCTACTTCAGATTCGAGGTACTGATAACTGATAACTGATAACTGATAACTGAAATTATCCTTCGGGAGTCCAGACAATCTCAGAACCTTGACCCCAAAAACCATTGTATTTAGTTACTTTTATATCTCCTAAAACTTTCACTTGACAGGATAAACGTTTCTGAGAATTAGGAGAATGGGGAGGTAAAGAAAGTCTGGCTTTTTCTCGCAATTGAGGTTGAGAAACTTCTCCCTCTATTTCCACAGCACAAGTGCCACAAGTACCAATACTACGACAGTTAATAATTGACGCATTGCCATTATAAACATCAACATTATTTTTCAGTAAAACTTGACGTAGATTTTCTCCTTTAGCGCAAGTTATAATTTTACCCTGAGCCTGAATCTTAACCATAACAAATTATTTCATTATCTTGACTAATATTGATTATAGAGCAACAGCTAAAAATTCACATAAAATGTTGGAATAGTAGGGGCAGTTTTGGCGTGAAATTAATTATATTCAAGCATATTCAGATAAATCCACTCTTCAATGATATAATTTATGCAAAAATTTACCTATGAATGATAAAGTTTAAATTAAGTTGAAAAATCTTTTAATTGTAAGTATCTTCCTTCAAACTAGGTTGTATGATTGACTAACCTAGTACCTAAAACCTACCATCAACCACCATGAACAAAATCTGGATTTACGACACAACTCTGCGCGACGGTGCCCAACGAGAAGGACTATCTCTATCCCTGGAAGATAAATTACGCATCGCCCACCAACTCGACAGTTTAGGGATTCCATTTATCGAAGGTGGTTGGCCTGGTGCAAATCCTAAAGATGTACAATTTTTCTGGCGACTCAAAGAGCAACCCCTAACTCAAGCAGAAATTGTAGCATTTTGTTCCACACGTCGTCCAGGAAAACAGGCAGCATCCGATCCTACTCTCCAACCTATTTTGTCTGCGGGTACGCGCTGGGTGACAATTTTTGGAAAATCTTGGGATCTGCACGTTACTGAAGGGTTGAAAACTACTCTTGAAGAGAATTTGGCGATGATTTCAGATACAATTTCTTATCTGTGCAGTCAAAGTCGCCACGTTATCTATGATGCCGAACATTGGTTTGATGGTTACAAAAATAATCCTGAATATGCTTTGCAAACTTTAGCTGCTGCTCATAATGCTGGCGCACAATGGTTGGTTTTGTGCGATACTAATGGAGGTACTCTTCCTCACGAAGTTAGTCAGATAGTGGCAGATGTTTCTCAAGCTTTACCTACTGCAAAATTAGGCATTCACACTCATAATGATTCTGGTACTGCTGTGGCTAATGCTTTGTCTGCGGTGATGGAAGGAGCGCTGATGGTACAGGGAACTATTAATGGTTATGGGGAACGTTGCGGTAATGCTAACCTTTGTACTTTAATTCCTAATATGCAAATTAAGTTAGGTTATGATTGCATTCAGTCACAACAACTGGAAAAATTGACTCAGACGAGTCGAGGTATTAGTGAAATAGTTAATCTTGCTCCTGACGACCATGCGCCATTTGTGGGTTTATCTGCTTTTGCGCACAAGGGTGGTATTCATGTGTCGGCGGTGGAACGTAACCCTCTAACTTACGAACATATTCAACCACAACAAATAGGTAATAGTCGTCGCATTGTAATTTCTGATCAAGCAGGTTTGAGTAATGTGTTGGCAAAGGCAAAAAGTTTCGGTATTGAATTAGATCGGCAAAACCCTGCTTGTCGGCAAATTTTGGAGAAGTTAAAAGAGTTGGAAAATGAGGGTTATCAGTTTGAGGGTGCAGAGGCGAGTTTTGAATTATTGATGCGGACTGCTTTAGAGCAACGGCAGCATTTCTTTGAAATTAAAGGTTTCCAGGTGCATTTGGATAAGGGAAGTAGTAAGGTTTCTAATTCTTTGGCAACGGTGAGAGTTGCTGTTGATGGTAGGGATATTCTGGAAGTTGCTGAAGGGAATGGTCCGGTTTCTGCTTTAGATGCTGCTTTGCGGAAAGCGTTAGGAAATTTTTATCCGGCGATCGCTAATTTTTATTTAACAGATTATAAAGTGAGAATTTTGGATGGTGGGGCTGGTACTTCTGCTAAAACTAGGGTATTAATTGAGTCAAGTAATAGTCAGGAACGGTGGACGACTGTGGGAGTTTCTACTAATATTTTGGATGCTTCTTATCAGGCAGTTGTTGAAGGTTTGGAGTATGGTTTGATGTTAGAAAGTCAGTGTCAAGAAAATGTGGTGAGTGTGGTCTCGTAAACTGTATGGTTTATTAGTAGTGGACTCAAACAACTAAAATGCTGCAATAAGCGTAGGTTGGGTTGACATAGGAAACCCCACAATAATAGGGTTTTGTTGGGTTTCACTGATTCGTTCTACCCAAGATACATTTTTATGGGTATTATGGCAGTAGTGGACTATTTTAGCCAAAAGAGTGCAAATGATTGTGATTATCTACTCAAAATTTACCCCTAAAATTCAGGATAATTTTAATTTTCTTGCTGGATATTTCAGTTCATTTATTTAGATAACTTGGCAAGAGTTCATGTTTTATTCTCGTCTTTGTAAGACGTTACACTTACTCGCCTCCATCGTTAGAGTCTTCATCATCACCATCAATGCCCAACTTTTCTCGTAATTCGTTTCCTAGTAAACCACCTGCTACTCCTGTAGCACCTTTTTTTAAGTTTTTAACCCCACTCTCTACCAGCTCATCACTGTCAGTAATTATTCCAAAAAAGGCGTTGGTAAATAAAGGTATGAAAATAAAAATTGAACAATCTCAAATATTTGTTATTCAATAGTTTAGCAATTACCAAAAAATACAAATCATACTCTAATTTACCAACACCCCAAAAACTAATTCTCCAGAGCCGTAAATCATGCGACCTGAATTTTTAACGACTCGCATTCCTCCTAAATTACCAACAAAGTCTGCTAAACCTTCAACAACCTTTACACCAGACTTTAATAATGACATAATAGATATTACCCTCACTAATTATTATTTTCTTCTAGTTGTTTTATTCAACAGAAAATAAGGTAATTACGAATAATACAACTGTCTATTTATGACTAACATTTGTCCCCAATTTGTTAGGGGAAAACTTTTCTTTAGTTGAAACAGTCCAGTAGGGTGCGTTAAACGGCTTAAATTTAGACGGTGAAAAGGATTTAACAATCCGTCGTAACGCACCATTTTTACTAGGGTGCTTTAGGTGCGTTAGTTGAATGTAATGCACCGCTATACCCTAAAACTGACCCTAATCAATGGTGCGTTACAGCGCAAGCTGATATTTTACAGACAAAACCTAGTTTTTCGTAAGCGCCTAACGCACCCTACTGAACTTACGAAAAACTTGAACTCCTACTTTCAAAAATTTTTATGTCTCAAAGCACCCTAACATCAACAAAAATTCCACCCCTGGAAAACGGCGATAAACTTACTTGTATAGAATTTGAACGGCGTTATGAACAGATGCCTCATGTTAAAAAAGCCGAACTAATTGCAGGAATTGTTTATATGGCATCACCTTTAAGAATTAATCAACATGGAGAACCCCATGCTTCAATTATAACATGGCTTGGTTTCTATAAAGCTTCTACTCCTAATCTGCAACTAGGAGATAATTGTACAGTACGTCTTGATGCAGAAAATGAACCTCAACCCGATGTTTTACTGAGAATTACTGTTAATGGGCAATCAACAATTAGTGAAGATGGCTATGTAGAAGGTGCGCCAGAATTAATTGTAGAAATTGCAGCTAGCACCGCTTCTATTGATTTACATCAAAAATTAAAAATCTATCAAAACAATCAAGTTCAAGAATATTTAGTTTGGCGGGTTTATGACAGAGAAATTGATTGGTTTAGGCTAAGAGCAGGAAAATATATTAAACTTAAACCCAATGAAAAAGGTATTATTTGTAGTGAATATTTCCCTGGTTTATGGTTAGCTCAAGAAGCTTTACTCGCAGGAGATTTAGGTCAAGTATTAGCAATTTTACAACAGGGATTAAATTCTCCAGAATATCAAAACTTTGTCAAAAAATTGAACCAAAATTATGATTAAATCCCAAGAATTAAACATAAGCATTTAGCCATCAGCTAACAGCTCTCAGCTATAAGTTATTAGATTATTATCACACGGTTAGGAGGAATTAGTCTACAAGGAGAATTAAAATATAATTTTTCGCAGCATTCCGCACGAAAAGCTGAATGCTGAATGCTAATAGCTGAATGCTTACAATTAAACTTCTATCTTATTAGACAACGCATTCCCGGTTTATGAAGTATAGTAGTAATAGCTTTCTAATCAATGAATATAGAGATTCATTTTTCTAATCATCCGTACATCCGTGGCAAAATCTGTGTTGTGCCATCCGCCTTAAAATCTATATAGTGCCTTCCTTACTATGATGAATAATCCTTCCGAAAACCATTACAAAAATATCGCCAATATTTACGATAATCTCTGGTCATATTCTCCTGAATATATTAAATTCACAACTAAAAAAATTATCGAACATTTACACCTAATTCCTACAGATATTTTGGTAGATATTGGCTGTGGAACAGGAATTTATAGTAAAGAAATTATGAATCAAATTCAGTTACAGCCACCAATTATTTGCGTCGATCCTTCTGGGGAAATGCTAGAAAAAATTCCGACAAATAGTCAATTTAATCCTATAGAAATGGATGGAGTAGAATTCTCTCAAAAACCAGGAAGTTATAACAAAATTTTCTTAAAAGAAGCTATCCATTATATAGAGGAAAAATTTCTACTATTCCAGAATTTATGGCAAAGATTAACTCCAGGGGGAATTTTTCTATTATTGCTCTTACCACCCACCATTGAATATCCTTTATTTACCAAAGCATTAGAGTTGTACGAAAAAAAACAACCTCACTATCAAGAACTAATAAATTTACTTCAGCAAGTAGGTTTTCTTGTCGATGTTGATATTATAGAGTACCCTTTAGAATTGCCAAAAAGTCAGTATTTTGAAATGGTAGAAAATCGTTATATGTTTTTGCTTTCTGAATTTAATGATACTGAGTTAGCAGGAGGTTTAAAAGAAATGGAAGAGAAATATGAGGATAAATCAGTATTGAAATTTAGCGATCGCATGGTTTTTATCAAAGCAAATAAACCATAAAGT
>NZ_LGSU01001435.1 GCF_002260545.1 Hydrocoleum sp. CS-953
TGAATGGAATAATTGGTATGACTTCTTTGTTAATTGATACGAATTTGAATTCAGAACAACAAGAATATGTCAATGATATCCATACTTGTAGTATTGCACTCCTAAGAATTATTAATGATATTCTTGACTTCTCTAAAATTGAGTCTAATAAATTGGATTTTGAGGAAAGACCTTTTAATTTAAGATTATGTCTGGAAGAATGTATTGATTTGCTTGCTATTCAAGCAGTGAACAAAAAAATTGAATTAGCTTATTTTATTGAAGATAATACACCAAGCATAATTTTAGGAGATGAAACAAGATTACGTCAAATTTTAGTTAATCTGATTACTAATGCTGTTAAATTTACCGCCAAAGGAGAAGTTTTAGTTAATGTTTCATCTCAACAAATACCATGGTCAGAAAATATTATTAATTCTCCAAATTCAGAAGCATTTAAACTTCCTGAAGATAGTAGTGATAATCAACAAAATATAGCTAGTAATTTGTATGAAATAAAATTTTCTGTTAAAGATACTGGAATTGGAATTCCCCGAGACAAAATGCACAAATTATTTCAACCATTTAGTCAAGTAGATAGTTCCACAACTAGACAATATGGAGGAACAGGATTAGGATTAGTTATCAGTAAACGTTTATGTGAAATGATGGGTGGTAAAATGTGGGTTGAAAGTCAAGAAGGAATAGGGTCTACATTCCATTTTACTTTAATGGCAAAAGTTGATGAAAATATTAGAAGTCAATTTAATCCTATCAGTAACTTAGCTAATAAACGATTATTAATCGTGGATGATCGTCCTTCTTGTTTACAAATTTTAACTCAGCAACTCAACGAGTGGGGAATTTTATCTCATACTGCAACATCAGGTATTGCAGCAATAAATATCCTCAAAAATGAAACTGCTGACCAAAATTTTGATTTTGACCTAATAATTATTGGTATGGAAATGTCAGAAATGGATGGAGTGGCAACTGCTATTGCTATTAGAGAAATACCCAAGTATAAATATTTGCCATTAGTTATGTTAACTCCTATTGGTAAATCTCCTACAAAAAATCAGCTCCAAAAACTAAATTTAGCAGCCTTACTAAATAAACCAATTAAACAGTTACAACTGTACAATATATTGGATAAAATATTCTGCTAATTTGCCGTTAAATAGTAGTCATTCGTTAGTATCATAGACATTTTTTAACGTTTACAAGGCGAATCAGAACCATTCCCTTAGTGATAGCTGAAATATAATAGATTCTTAACTCATATAGCATTACGCATTAAGGTGTTTGACATTTATAAATTCTGTTTGCGGAGCATGACCTAGGAAAACCCTTTGAAAGTCTACTATTCCTTATTCCCTAGCGCTATAATATTTTTAAATTAAAACTTTTATGAATGCACAAAAATCACAGAATAATTCCTCTGTAATAATGATAGTAGATGATGAAAAATATATGCGTTATCTGCTGCGTAAAGCATTAGAATCAGAAGGATATAAAATAATAGAAGCAAACAGTGGCAAACAATGCTTGGAAAAATGTAATATTCAAATACCAGATTTAATTTTAATAGATGCAATGATGCCAGAAATTGATGGCTTTGTTTGCTGTATTAAATTACAAGAACTTTTTAGTCGGCATTTATCAAATGATTTTTTTCCAGATCAGAATCTAGATACTAACCCTTTACTTTACCAGACTCCATTGTTAATAATTACCTCTCTTGAAGACAAAGAATCTGTCGATCTTGCTTTTACTGTTGGTGCCATGGATTATATTAATAAACCAATTAAATGGGCAGTTTTACGTCAGCGAGTTCGTCGAATTTTGCAAATTAATGAACTGGTAAAAGAATTAAAACAGCAAACAGAAACTGCAAGATTTATGACGTTTATTCAAGAACGGATACGTCAATCATTAAACCTTGATGATATTCTCAAAACTACAGTAGATGAAGTCCGAAAATTTCTCAAAACAGACAGGGTACTGATATATAAATTTCAGCCAGATGGAACCGGAGAAGTAGTTATGGAATCTGTTACTTCTAGTCAAGCATCTGTTTTAGAAAGCATGAGTAAATTTAGTGAAAATGCACAGGATAAATCTGCTAATCAAGAATATATATCTATGGGAGATTTAATGCCATATCATGTGGAATTTCTGAGTAAGTTTCAAGTAAAAGCTAACTTAGTAGTACCAATATCAAAGAGTAACACAGAACAAACCTCGGATAAATATTTTGAATCTACTCAACAACAATTGTGGGGATTATTAATTGCTCACCACTGTTCAAAACCGAGAAAATGGGAATTTTCAGAAATGGATTTTATTGAATGTTTAGCGGGACAGTTAGCGATCGCTATACAACAGTCAGAACTATATCAAAAATTAGAAACTGCGAATCAAAAGTTAATTCAACTTGCCAACATTGATAGTTTGACTAAGGTTGCTAACCGCCGTGTGTTTGACGAATATATGGATAGGGAGTGGCGACGAATGGCAAGGGAAAAAGCACCCATAGCTTTGATTCTATGTGACGTTGACTATTTCAAGCGGTACAATGATACTTATGGTCATCCAGCAGGAGATAGGTGTCTGCAAGCAGTTGCTAATACGATTAAAGCAGAAGTCAAGCGACCAGGAGATTTAGTAGCACGTTACGGTGGGGAAGAATTTGTAGTTGTATTACCTCGAACAGATGCTCAAGGTGGATTTCACATAGCAGAATTAATTCGTAGCCAACTTTTAGATTTAAAATTAGTTAATGCTGGTTCTCAAATCTCAGAATTTGTTACCATGAGTTTAGGTGTGGCAAGCACTATTCCTTTACTAGAGTTTTCCTGGGGAAAATTGATTAAAATAGCAGATGAAGCTCTCTATCAAGCAAAAGCAGAAGGACGCGATCGGACAATTATGCAAACTTTTTGAGAAGAAGGAAGAAGAAAGAAGGGATAAGGAAGAAGGAAGAAGGAAGAAAGTCAATAATGATAGAGATAGCTGTTACATTAGACATCTCTGATCGTCAAAAATAAAATCAATTATCTCTCATAAATNAAGAAGGAAGAAAGTCAATAATGATAGAGATAGCTGTTACATTAGACATCTCTGATCGTCAAAAATAAAATCAATTATCTCTCATAAATCATCAATTATTTCCCCCTACTTACCTACTCCCTACTCCCTACTCCCTGCTCCCTCTTTTCTGGAGATGTCTATTATATCTATAGCGTTTCCAGATGAGTTGTCAACCAAAATTGTCGTTTTTTTAGTAAAAAAAACTTCTGTATTCTCTCCTCCTGACTCCTGACTCCTGACTCCTTTTTCTAGCAATTCAATGTTCACATCACATTCAGAAACGCTATATAATAACTAAAATTTATGGTTTATCGGTATATTTTGTTTAATAAACCCTATAATGTCTTGAGTCAGTTTACTGAAAATCCTAATAGTAACCATCGACATCATACTCTAAAAGAGTATATTTCCGTTGATTCAGTTTATCCAGTTGGCAGATTAGACCAAGACAGTGAAGGTCTTTTACTATTAACAAACCACGGACAACTTCAACATCGACTAACCGATCCAAAATTTGCTCATCCTCGTACTTACTGGGTGCAAGTAGAACGAATACCAGATACAACAGCATTGAAGCAACTACAGGAGGGTGTAACGATTAAAAATTACAAAACACGACCCGCAAAAGTTAAATTGTTATCTGTAGAACCCTCCCTACCACCCCGCAACCCACCAATTCGATTTCGCAAAACTGTACCCACCGCATGGTTAGAAATAACACTCACAGAAGGTCGTAACCGTCAAGTGCGAAGGATGACCGCAGCAGTAGGTTTTCCCACATTGCGGTTAGTTAGAATAGCGATCGCTCATCTTCGTCTAGAGGAACTCAAACCTGGTGAATGGCGAGACCTAAATCAAGCTGAAATTGAATCTCTCAAGCAGATATAGCGGAGTCAGAAGTTATATCATGTGCGTAAGAAAGTAGGAGTCAGGAGTCAGGAGTCAGGAGTCAGGAGTCAGGAGTCAGGAGGAAAAAGGGTCATTTCAGTTATCAGTTGGTTTAACAACTTTAAGTTTTTGCATCAGCCAGTTCTCCAAAGCTATATGCAAAACCATCAGACTTATGGATATGCTGGCAATATTTATGATTAACATCAAAGGTTTGAGTTGATGTTTTAATCTTAAAGTTACCTTTTTTCCTAACAGCAATTCTACCAGTATGAGTACCAGCATATTTACCTTTGGGAATTACTGCTTTAACCATGTCTCCAGTCTGGAAACCAAAAAATGATTTCTGTTGAAGTTTAGGTGCGCCGCGAGGAAATCCATACTTATCAGAATTAACCATCTGACGAGTACCTCTACCCATTGCTTTAATCAATAATGGTTGATATCCTTTGATGTTTAAACTATTAGGAGTAGAACTTCCCACACAGGCAGCATCCGTCCAATGAGATTTGGAAATGCCTAATCGCCGTCTATTAAATTTAGTTAATCCTCCAGAACCTAACTCAACAGACAAACCAGTATTTTCAAGAACTTCTTTGAGTTTCCAACGAGTAGCATTAACAGCAGCAGCATCAGCAAGTGGTTGCTTGCACTGTTTTTCTATTATTGCTAAAAGTAATGGTCTATCTGATAGAAAATCAGCAGGTAATTGATTATCCTTTTTCTGATTACACTCAACGCAACTCAGTACCAAATTAGAAACTCTATCGCTTCCCCCTTTGGATTTAGGATAGAAATGGTCTAAGTTAAAAAACCCTTCTTTAGTGTTGCAATAAACGCAAGTCCTGTTAAATTTTTCAAGCAAATATTCTCNGCTAAAAGTAATGGTCTATCTGATAGAAAATCAGCAGGTAATTGATTATCCTTTTTCTGATTACACTCAACGCAACTCAGTACCAAATTAGAAACTCTATCGCTTCCCCCTTTGGATTTAGGATAGAAATGGTCTAAGTTAAAAAACCCTTCTTTAGTGTTGCAATAAACGCAAGTCCTGTTAAATTTTTCAAGCAAATATTCTCTGACTTCATAGCCAAATAATTCGCCTTTTTGGTATTCAATCCCATTAATTTCTGGGTTAACTATCTTCTGCGTATCAAACCTAACTAACTCTTGGCTAATAGCGGTGATACGAGCTAATCGACATAGTTTTTTTACCCAAGATTCTATGTTATAAACTCGACTCATTAAGCTCGGAGGCAGCCAACCTTTGGGTCGTTTCCTGTTGAAAAAACGAGGTTGACGATATCGAGTTTTACGATTACGACGGTTACAACGTTGAGTTCTACGGTCATTTAATTTGTCCCGAATTTGAAACCCGCGATGTTCAAGTTCTGCACACCAGACAATGTTAGAGTCAGATACTACTGCTAACCCAGTCCTTTTAGCACCAGGGTCTATCTTAACTCTTAATTCTTTTACTTCATCTTTGGATTCCTCCTTCAAAATAATCGTAAATGGATACCTGCGAAATACTGCTGCTTTGCCTTCAGTTAATAATTTTCTGGCAACGGCAGGATGTACTGGATTGCAGGGTTTTTTATTAGTGTCCAGCACAAAAACTGCATTTTTATTCATTAAAAAACTCCTATTTCTAGGGTAATGTTTACCTCGCCAATGTTGCATCCCGGCAGATCCAAATAGCACCGCTTTACCCCTCGTAAACTTTTAACTATTTGGTTTCAGAGCTTGGAACTGGTAAAGCATTCCAAGGTGAGAACTTTGACTCTTAAATGCAACGTAGTCAGTTAAGACTTAGGCTGGTCAGCTACCTAAAGAGGAGGCACGTTTCATGTCGGCTCTTAGCCGAAAGCCCCGTCTCTTTAGAGCGGGGTGCTGACAAATTGACTCTTGCTTCAATTTGGCTTGATGCTCACAACGAAAACCATCCTTGCACCATTGTGTCATATTAACCTGTGAAAGTTTGAGCACATCTGTACATTTTGGTTCTATTACCTGACTTTCCACCGCCCATATCAAACTACGAATAACATCGAAACCTGTCTTGAGGCGAGATTCTTGATTTCCTGGTCTACCTATTTCCTTAACAATATCAGTTTCCACCCAAATTCCATGAGAACCCAGAATAATTTGTGCTAACCACTTTGCTCTAGGTAAATGACTAGGAGATGTGACTAATTTAATATGTCGCGCTCCCCATTTTTCCAAAATTGGCATAGCAAAAAAAAAGTTACCAAAAGTAGATTTAGCGCAATGTTCTAACCAAACCTTCTCTACAGGAGCATTTACCCGTTGAAATAATCCGACAATACAGGGATCTTGAGAACCAGTAGAAATTAGTATAGGTATCTGAGGATATTTTTTAGCTACTTGAGCAATATAAATTTCCCGTTTAATACTGCCACCCAAAACCAAGTAAGCATCAACAGGAGCTTTTGATGCTGAGTTAAGCAAAATAGTATTTCCCACACACCAAACTAACAGACCAGAAATTATGGGTAAAAGTACCAAAAGCAGTATTTTTCTAATTTTCTTGTTTCTACGAATGGTGTGATTTTCTCGCATATAAATTATTTTGAGTTATATCATGTCCGGATAATTAGTGATCAAAAAACTTTCTCCTTTTTATACTTTCTTTTTCCCACTTCCCTCCTGACTACTACCTCATTATTTATAACTGTTCAACCGGACATAATATTATATCACTTTGAAAAAAAAGAATAGTATAAAAAGGTAGCTCTCTGTCAGATATGCTGAAAAATAGCTACTCCAATTCATTTTAGATATTTATATCCCACGTTCCGCACGTCAACTTGTAGCATTAAAAGTAGTATAAAAATGGTAGCTTGGTAAGTATTTATACTGAAGATATCCTATTCATTTGCCTGTAAAGGCTTTAAGGTCTAATTTGCCAGCCCTTACTATTGGACAATAGATGAATAGAACATCAATAATTGCGAAAGAGAGGAATATAGCAGCCACATTTGCTCCGCTTTTTCGTATAGGGAATGCTCCGCATTCATGTCGGCTCTTAGCCGAAACATATCGGCGACACCCGAAACGCTTTCTCAGCAGAGCAATAACTATTGGACAATAAATGAATAGAACATCAATAATCTCGAAAGAGAGCAATATATCTGCGGAATGGATGCTCTATCACTACCTTCATACAACAAAGCCGTATGAAATTGCTAAGAATGTAAGTTTTGAGTCCAAAATTAAGAATGCAAATCATACCTATTTTCTACCCTAAAGTTGCGCAAAAAACTCCTTTATACTTCCTGAATTATGACTCCTGACTCCTTTAATTCCTATTCTTTTTTTCACCATTATTCCGCAAAAATTCCCCAACAATAGCAACTGCTCCTGAGCCTACAATTAAAATTACACTTAGAGCATTAATATCTGGTTTTACTCCTGTACGAATCCGACTAAAAATTTCCATTGGCAATGTTGTTGCTCCACTTCCAGAAGTAAAACTAGCAATTAAAAAATCATCCATACTTAATACAAAAGCCAGCAGACATCCAGACAAAATTCCTGGTATTAATTGGGGTAATAATACTTGAATAAAAGCTTCTACTGGCGTTGCTCCTAAATCAAGGGCAGCTTCCTCTAAATTGGGGTCTAAATCTGCTAATCTTGTAGAGACAACTAAACCTACATAAGCTAAACAAAAAACAATATGAGCTGCAATAATTGTCCATAAACTTAATCTAATTGCCAGTGCAGCTAAAAATACCAAAGTAGCTACAGCGATCGCTATATCAGGAATAATTAATGGCAGATAAGAAATACCCAGATATAATGATTTACCACGAAATTTATATTTGGCCAAACCTACTGCCATTAAAGTACCAATAATTGCCGAAACAGCTACAGCAAAAAAAGCTACAGTTAAACTATTTTGGAGAGCAGTTAAAATCCTAGTATCCTGAAAAAGTTTTACATACCATTCCAGGGTAAAACCTTCCCATCCAGCACTATATTTAGATTTATTGAAGCTATAAAAAGTCAATACAAAAATTGGCAAGTACATAAATAGGAACATTAAAATTGTAAATATTACCTGCCAAGAAATTTGAAATTTAGGTTTAGATTTAGACATATCTATTGGGATATCATCTTCTGGATTTATTACAGTATTTGTCATTTTTTTTTCATCTAAAACTTGAGTAAAATTTTGACTCGTATAGGTGGTAAATAAAAAATACGATAAAATGTTACAAGCTACATTTAGCTTGGGTTTGGAGACCAAACCCCTACGTTCATTAATTGATAATGGATAATGAATAATGGATAATTACCTCTGCTTAAAACCATCGAATTGAATATCGGGAAATCTCCTAGAACTTTTTTTCTCCTTAAATTGATTAATTATCAATTATCCATTGGTAAAATGTTACCTAATAGTTCAATATTCAATCTTCCCATACCTCCCACACCTCCCACACTTCCCACACTTATTTCGACGGTTTACCATCACTAAATTTTAGTAAAAGAGCGATCGCTATACTCACCCCTAAAATCAAAACCATACTCAAAGATGAACCAAAACCCCAATTTTGAGTAGCTCCTAAAAACTGGTTATAAATTAATCGAGCAGCAGTCATACTGGAAGCTCCACCTAATAATTCTGGGTCTACAAAATCTCCTAAAGAACTAATAAAAACTAACAAAGAACCTGCAGCAATACCAGGTAAACTTTGGGGAACTGTCACTTTCCAAAAAGTTTGTATAGGAGTAGCACCTAGATCGGATGATGCTTCTAATAATCTCCGGTCTAATTTTTCTAAAGAAGCATAAAGAACTGTCACAATATAAGGTAAATAACTATAACTCATGCCAATCAAAACTGCCGGAGTTCTATTCAACAATTCCAAAGGTGGTAGTCCGATAATTCCAATAATTGAGTTTAATACACCAGTAGGACGTAAAATTGTAATCCAGGCATAAGAACGTAATAAAGATGAAGTCCAAAGTGGCAAAACAAAACCCAATAAAAGTAGATTTCGCCACTTTTTTGGTGACATTAAAGCAATCCAATAAGCTACAGGAAATCCTAATAATAAACATAAAATTGTTGTACCTATAGCAAAATATATTGAACGCCAAATTACTTTTAAATTTAAGGGATCAAATACTCGTAAATAGTTACCGATACCGTCAGGAATTACTAAATCTCCTGGTCGAATATTCTCTACTAAACTCAGCTCAAAAATTACTAAGGTTGGCAATACTAATAAAAACAATAACCATAAACCTGCCGGACCTAGTAAAACTAGAGGACCCAAGAGTTTAGAAAATATTTGACTCATACCATGTTTTGACGGAGAATTAGGGAAAGCGGGAGTAGATGTTTTAGTAGGTGTATTCATATCAGTTATCAATTATCAGTTATCAGCTATCAGTTATCAGCTTAAATCAAAACTAATGACTGTATAACGATTTTAATTTTCTCAATGTCCTAACACTTTTTTTGTAGTGTTATAGAAATTGCAAAATTTCTCAAGGATTGGATTTTATAGTGCTATGCGCAAGTTAAAAGTAAAAAGTTAAAAGTAATCTCACTCGTGAGTTTTCGATGCCTAAATGCGTAGTGCTATATATGTTCAGGAACAAGGAATTTTATTAAGCTTTACTTAGACTTTAATAACTAAAAAAAGGTCGTAGAATAATCCCATAAATAAACTCAGGAATTTGTCTTCTTCCTTCCTCCTTCTTCCTTCCTCCTTTACCAATGGATAATTGATAATTGCTATATTAGGTTTACAGCCTTCTATTTCAAGAGAAAAAAAGTGCTAGGAGATATCCTTATATTCAATTCCGTTACGGTTTTAACCAGAAGTAATTATCCATTATTCATTATCAATTATCAATTATCAATTAATGAAAATTATCCACTTCTTAATTTAGTCCAGTATCTTTCATAAACTTCTTCATATTTACCCAGTGGAGCTAAACTTTCGCAGTTTTGAATAATTGACTCTGGAGGAAATAAAGTAGGGTCTTCTTTTAGTTCTTCTGGTAACAATTGATATGCTTCACGAGAAGGTGTCGTAAAACTGAGTCTTTCTACAATTTCCGCTGCTATATCTGGCTGTAACATAAAGTTAATCCATTGATAAGCACCATCTGGGTTAGGAGCATTTTTCGGAATTACTAATGTATCTGTCCATAGAGAGGAACCACTGCGTGGGGTAATATNAAAGTTAATCCATTGATAAGCACCATCTGGGTTAGGAGCATTTTTCGGAATTACTAATGTATCTGTCCATAGAGAGGAACCACTGCGTGGGGTAATATATTCTAAATCTTCGTTTTCTGGTTTAATTTCTGCAGCATCAGAAGAATAACACATAGCAATTAACAAATCTTCTACCAAAATTTGAGAGCGCCAACCATCTGTAGTAAAGGAAGCGATCGCTGGTCTGAGTATAAGCAACTCTTCGTAAGCTTCCCTAATATTTTCTACATTAGTAGAGTTGTAAGAATATCCTAATTTTCTTAAAGCACATCCCATCACCTCGCGAACGTCATTCAGTAAAGTCATCCGCTTTAATACTAAATCTTCATTTTCCCAGAGATATTCCCAGTCATTAGGCGATGTTGGTAACAGTTTACTATTGTAAATTAAACCAGTAGTTCCCCAACTTACGGGTACACTATAGAAATTACCCGGATCGTATACCGGGTCTTGAAATTTGGGAAATAGATCATCTAAACCAATAATTAGAGAGTGGTCTAATTCTGTCAGCAAGTTGAGGGCAGCCATTTTTTGCACCATATAATCAGAAGGATATATGATACTATATGCTCCTCCTCCCCCTGCTTGTACTCTAGCTAGCATTGACTCATTAGAGTCAAACACATCCGCAACTACTTTGATACCAGTTTCATCGTAGAAGCGATCGAGCAAATCTTGATCTGTATAACCTGCCCAAGTATATATATATAATAAATCTGAATTACCCTGCATTCTGGGGTTAGATTTAACTTCGGCTAATCTCCAACCACAACTAGAAAGGGTTGAAACTGCGATGGTAGCTGCTGACGCTTTCAGAAATTTACGTCTAGAAGTACGAGTATCTTGCTGGTAACTCAATTTCGCTACATTATTTCCCTGGTATTTCTGTAAATTAGTTGGAGGCACAGTAGTTACAAAAAGTTTAAAGTCAAAAGTAAGTTTACCAATGGATAATTGATAATTGATAATTAATCCCCAAAGGTTTAAAGCCTCTCATTACCAATGGATAATTGATAATTAGAGATAGTTTTCATTATCNTTGGAGGCACAGTAGTTACAAAAAGTTTAAAGTCAAAAGTAAGTTTACCAATGGATAATTGATAATTGATAATTAATCCCCAAAGGTTTAAAGCCTCTCATTACCAATGGATAATTGATAATTAGAGATAGTTTTCATTATCCACTATCCATTATTCATTATCAATTAATGAAGCTTTTTAATTGTATTTAACTATTTTTATGATTTTGATTCACTTAAAGCCAAACAATTTTGTTTTGACCAGTAAACATAGATAGGAGTATCTTCGTTGGGCAAAGTTCCTTCTGTATTTGGCTGCCTTACCATCATCCGATCGCCTGACAACAGATTTACTTGATAATGTACATGAGTTCCCATATACATTACATTGGTCAACCTGGCTTCAAAACAATTTTCTGATACATCTGGACAATAGAGACTTAGATTAACTTTTTCTGGTCGCACACTTACGACTACTGAAACACCTCCATAGATTTCTCCATGTTGTTCCTTATCACTCACTTTTGATTGTTCTACAGAAATCTTGAGACCACTATCTGTCTTAACAACCATACTGGAATTATTACTATATTCGACCCGACCTTGAAATAAATTCGTATCTCCAATAAAATCTGCCACAAATGGACTTTCGGGGCGCTCGTAAATTTCTTGAGGAGAGCCTATTTGTTCTATTCTACCCTCGTGCATCACAGCAATACGGTCAGACATACTCATGGCCTCTTCTTGGTCGTGAGTTACCATCACAAATGTAACGCCCAAATCTCGATGTAAATTGGACAATTCCATTTGCATTTGTTTGCGTAGTTTTAAGTCTAGGGCACCGAGAGGTTCATCTAATAATAATACTGCTGGACGATTTACTAAAGCCCTTGCTAAAGCCACCCGTTGTTGTTGCCCACCGGATATCTGATTAGGATAGCGATCGGCAAATTTCTCCATTTTCACCAACTGCAAAGCTTGTGCTACTTTTTCCTCGGTTTCAGCTTTTCCTAAACGTTTGATTCGTAGTCCAAAAGCTATATTATCTTTAACGCTTAGATGGTTAAATAAAGCGTAGCTTTGGAAAACAGTATTTACTGGACGACGGAAAGGNTGTTGCCCACCGGATATCTGATTAGGATAGCGATCGGCAAATTTCTCCATTTTCACCAACTGCAAAGCTTGTGCTACTTTTTCCTCGGTTTCAGCTTTTCCTAAACGTTTGATTCGTAGTCCAAAAGCTATATTATCTTTAACGCTTAGATGGTTAAATAAAGCGTAGCTTTGGAAAACAGTATTTACTGGACGACGGAAAGGAGGAGTTTGGTTCATTGATTGGCCTCGAATCATTATTTCACCCGCTGATGGGGTTTCAAATCCAGCTATTAAGCGCAACGTAGTAGTTTTGCCACAGCCAGAAGGCCCTAGAATACTAAAAAATTCTCCTTGACGAATATTGAAGTCCACACCCCTTACTACTGTATGGCCGTCAAATACTTTGAATACTTTACGCAGTTCGACGTCGTTTTGGGTGTTGGTTAGGGTCGTCCCCATATTCAGTGCAGTTTGAGTCATAATTATTATGTCTTGAGTGGGGAATATATTTGGGAAATTTGGTTTTCAACTAATTTAAGTATTATATTTTCTAGTATTTTAGCAGTATTAAAGGCAAGAAGGAAGAAGGAAGAGGGAAGAGGGAAGAAGGAGGAAGGAGTAAATATTGAAAAAAAAGGAAAAATGATAGAGTCTAAAATGAATTGGAGCAGCTTTTTTTAAGCATCTATAATTAAGATGCACTTTTTTGTCGCATTCTTTTTTGAAAGCTAACGGCTGAATGGTTAGGATATAATATAGCATTATGAAATTATTTGTGAAAAAAAACTGTAGATCAAATATTACAACCTATTTGAGGATTGCTATATAATTTTTCGGGCTGATTTTTATATCTATAAATATAGCTATTATTT
>NZ_LGSU01001436.1 GCF_002260545.1 Hydrocoleum sp. CS-953
GTCAAATCAACGAAATTTCTGAAAAATCCATTTCTTCACCAAAATTATTGCTCGATATTCTTTGGGGAAAATTAGCGTGTAAATGGTGAAAAATTCTCCCCTGCTCCCTGCTCCCCCGCTCCCCCTCTACCTTAACCAAGAATGAAACAGCCCTGCTATCCAAGGGGAGGCTTTGGACTTCATTTTTTGGTAAGGAAGAAGGAAGAAGGCTGTAATTACCTACAACAGAAGGTTTAAGAGCCAGAAAAAACTTAAATTTCCTGGTTGTGCATCAGTAAAGTGTGGGATAAGTCGCGTAGAGCTGGCCAATATAATCTAAAAGCACTGATATATAACGGTTGAGCGCCCACATGGTCGCGAAAAAAGTGCAAATTTTTTAGCCTTTGAGACTAAAAAGTTTGCACGAAAGGCAGACACTTCCCAAAAAGATACAGCTACAATTATTTCTCCTACTTCCCACCCTCCCCAAACTTCCCAAACTTCCCAAACTTCCTTGACGCACTACCAATTTCCTGTAGTTATTAACCCTGGGGTTTACACCCTCCGATACGAGCGGACACTCTCTCATAGAGTCCCAAACTGCGATAAATTCTAAATTCTAAATTCTAAATTCAACCATACCGTGCCAATAACAAAGTCAAATCATCATCAGTTCTTCCTGTCACCTTTGGCGATCGCAAAAATTCCTCCAACTGCTTAGTTGCCTCTTCCTCATCAGTAACCACCGTCATAAACTTAAACAACGGCAAAAAAAACGGACTATGAGGCAACCCCATTGGCATTTTCAAAGCCAACATTTGCAACCCATCCGAAAAAATTGCCAAATGAACAGGTTTTCCTAACCAGACCTTGACCTGAGCAGTCTCCACACCTTGCTCCGAAATCAAAAAAGTTGTCTCATTAATATGTTCTCCAGTTTGGGGTGCTGTCACTGGAAAAATATTCTCCTCTCCATCTCCCACCACCGCTGCACCGTCACCCACTTGAGCAGCAATAGCTAATTCTGGTGTTGCCACTACCAAAATCAAAGTTGCAGCTAACTCCCGCGCCTCAACCTCTCTCACCTGAGACTCAGACAAAACAGCATTTTTCGCTGCCCTCAAAGCATCAACCAACAAAAACTGCCAACCAATATTATCTTTTGGCAACAGTTTTTGTTGAGAAATAGTTTCTACTGCAACATCAACAGCTATTTTAGCACCAACATCTCCCAAATTTGCCGAACCTGCACCATCAGCAACAGCAGCAACTAAAATTCCCTCTGGCAAAATCTGCCAATGATGTGCATCTTGACATGGTTTTCCTCGTTTCTCATGACTTGTACCTGCAACCGATACCGACACCACTCGCCACTGACTTTGTGCTTCTATTGACATAACCTAATAATTTACTAACTTTTCCTTCTTCACTGCACTAACTTAGGACTTACGCAGAAACCGGGTTGATCGACGCAGTGACTTGAAAAATAATCAGGGTAATAAACCCGGTTTCTTGTTTGGGTGCGTAAGTCCTGTAATTATCAGTTTCAACGATAGTAACCAACTCACTCAAAGAAGACAGCAAGAAGAAAATCAACAGGACTTACGCAAATTGTTAAACAACACGCTATTTGTATTGGGGCGAATGCCATTCGCCCCTACAGATGGTGTATATTTTGTTATGTTGCGTAAGTCCTGTTGATTTTCTTCTTGCTGTCTTCTTTGAGTGAGTTGGTTACTATCGTTGAAACTGATAATTACAGGACTTACGCACCCAAACAAGAAACCGGGTTTATTGCCCTGATTATTTTTCAAGTCACTGCGTCGATCAACCCGGTTTCTGCGTAAGTCCTAAGTTNCTCAAAGAAGACAGCAAGAAGAAAATCAACAGGACTTACGCAAATTGTTAAACAACACGCTATTTGTATTGGGGCGAATGCCATTCGCCCCTACAGATGGTGTATATTTTGTTATGTTGCGTAAGTCCCGATCAAATAAAAAAGCTGATAGCTAAGGTGTTAATTTGTTAGAACTTACGCAGAAACAGGGTTGATCAAGGAAATTTCGTGATTTGAAATAATCAGGGCAATAAACCCGGTTTCTTGTTTGGGTGCGCAATTCTTGTTTATATAACTTCTTCCTTCTTCCTTCTTCCTTCCATCATTAAACTGCTCCCCATCCAGGAGGAGGTAGTGCTACTTGTTCGTCAACTTTAGAATGGGAAACTTGCTGCATACTAGCAGATAACCAGATAAACATTTCCCGAAAATCAAGTCCTCTCAGTTTTAAGGGCGTCCTCTGAACTATTTCCCCCAACTTATCCATATTTGCTCCTTCCACACCAACCGCAAAAAAGGCAACGTGCTTGTTATCTTCTTCTTGCTGTATGCGATCGCCTGCTTCCTTGACCACTTTTTCTGATTCTCCTTGAGGTTCCCCATCAGTAATCAAAAATACCCAAGGTCGGTAATAAGTTATACCATTATTCCGATATTCTGACTTCCGGGTGGCAATCATATCTAGAGCTTTGTGAATGGCAGTGCCCATATAAGTTTGTCCTTGAGCAGTCAATACTGGGTTTTCAAATTGGTCAGCAGTGATAAATTCTTGGACAATTTTCACTTGATTGTCAAAGGAAATAATGGCAACCTCTACTCGTTTTTTGGCTAAGTCATCAGTAATTAAATTATCTCGAAAAGTTTCTAAGCCNTGGCAATCATATCTAGAGCTTTGTGAATGGCAGTGCCCATATAAGTTTGTCCTTGAGCAGTCAATACTGGGTTTTCAAATTGGTCAGCAGTGATAAATTCTTGGACAATTTTCACTTGATTGTCAAAGGAAATAATGGCAACCTCTACTCGTTTTTTGGCTAAGTCATCAGTAATTAAATTATCTCGAAAAGTTTCTAAGCCATCATTTAAAGCTTGAATAGGTGTGCCTGTCATTGATGCGGAGGTGTCCAACAATAGCACACAGGGGCAACGAGGTTCAGGATTTTCTGCAAATTCTACTGCTTCATCAAGTCTCATGTTAATTTTGTTAGCCTTATGTTAGTTTCTTATCTTCGTTTTCTTGTCTCTAATTTTCAAGTCTATTGTTCCAACAGATTTGGATAAAAGACGAATAATATCAATTGACATAGTACATCATAAGGCACTTTTAGCTCAATCTAATATCTAAAACGGTTTATATAACCCATTTGGTATCTATTAGACATCTCCAGAAAAGAGGGAGTAGGGAGTAGGTGGAAATAATTGATTTGATTTTTGGTTATTGGGGATGTCTATTTACAGCGGATGTACTACATTAAGATGAAATCCGCTGTATGTACTTAAATATAATGAAGGCGATCGTTTATCATATCAAAATAATTGGGTCTAAAACTCCGCCTTTTCAGGAGAAATTGAGGGTTGCTTACGCATCCCCGTTAGAAAAAAACTTCTGACTTCTGACTTCGTTAAATAAACGCTAATTTAGACTTCAGTCATGGTCACAGTCTCTTTATGGTTTTTGACTTTTTATTTTTGACTTTTGACTTAAATTTTACCTTATGAATTGATCGCTAACTTTTCAGTTAATTCTTCTTCCTCCTCTTCACCCCAGTTTTCCAGCCAATCTCCATCAACATTTTCGACATATAGGTTGACATGATTAATACCCCAAGCTAGTCGGTCTTCTTGTAACTGTTGGGCGGCTTGGAAAGCTTGCCAAACTTTTTCTAAACGTTCTTTATCTGACAGAGTTGTGCTAGTTGTTACCATATATGCTGCCTACTGTTAAAATGTATAGTTTTATTCACAAATCAAGATTTAAGAACTTAGGCAGAAACCAGGTTTCTCGACGAAAGTTCGTATACGATCAAATAATCAGGGTCAACAACCCGGTTTCTTGATTGATATCTATAAGTCCTAGATTTCATAGAAATCGATCGAATTCCTATCTAAAACAAAATTTAATGTATTTAGCCTCCTTTAAATGTTTGCTATTATGCAGAACAAGATTTACTAATTTAATAACAGAACGATCCTGACCGGGATTATAACTAACAAAAATACCCCGTCTAATTTGCCATTGCTTTAACGTATCTTTCCATTCTTTATACTTATCGTTACAAAGTTCACCGGACATAGTAGTGAGTTGAACACAGAGAGGCTTACCTGTGCTACTACTCACAATGACATCTGTTGCCATAGACAAATCTGCAATATAACGATGTACAACACAACCATCACGACTTTTAATCTGACGAGCGACAGATTCTATTAGTTCAGCATCTTCTTGATTAAACTCTCCCGATCTTAACTTTTGTTTCCATATATAAAATTTATGATCATTTTCATTAAACCATTTTGGAAAAAGATTTTCATACCAGTATATAACTGGGGATGGAAGGTGCTGCAAAAATAATTGTCTTTCTTCATTTGTTAAAGATTGTAATTTTAACCAAAATTCTCCATCCTTAATTAATTCTAACAAAAACCCAACTAAGACACCTTTCTGCGTCAGTAACCCTGGTCTAATATCCTTAATCCAGCGCCTGACTTCATCTAACCTCTGGGCTAACGCAGGTTCGGTTGACCAGGCAAGACGGCTAAGTTGTTTTAGCTTAGGCTCGATTTCTCTTGCTTGCAATCACCCTCCTAGCATAAGACCCATCTTACTGAATCTTTAAAAACGTTTTATATCATAACTTATATTGTAGCGTTTGATTGTCATTATTAGGGATTAATTACTAGAGAATATTTATAGATGAAAATCTATTGACTAATTTACCTTTAAGTGGTATACAAACAGGGCAAAATTAGCCTGATAAATCTTAAAGCTAGCTTAAAAAAAATAAAGATTCTTATGTTTATTTTAGGTTCACAATAATTATTAGTAGTAACTATAAATACAGAAAACAAATGTCAGAATCAACTATCGAATCAATCCTAGAAGAAAAACGTCTTTTCCAACCACCGGAACAATTTTCCCAAGCAGCCCATATTAAAAGTATAGACCAATACAAAGAACTCTACGAAAAAGCAAGAACTGACCCAGAAGGATTTTGGGCAGAACTAGCTGAAACAGAATTAGACTGGTTCCAAAAATGGGACAAAGTTCTCGACTGGCAACCACCCTTTGCGAAATGGTTTGTTAATGGCAAAATTAACATTTCCTATAACTGTCTAGACCGTCATCTAACCACTTGGCGACGGAATAAAGCAGCCCTAATATGGGAAGGGGAACCAGGAGACTCTCGCACCCTCACCTACGCCCAACTGCATCGGGAAGTTTGCCAGATGGCAAATGTATTTAAACAATTGGGAGTCCAAAAAGGCGATCGCGTCGGTATTTATATGCCCATGATTCCTGAAGCAGCGATCGCCATGTTAGCCTGTGCCAGAATTGGCGCACCCCATACAGTTGTCTTTGGTGGATTCAGTGCTGATGCCTTAAAAAACCGCCTGGTGGATGCTTCGGCCAAATTAGTCGTCACTGCTGATGGAGGTTGGCGCAAAGATGCCATTGTTCCTCTCAAAGAGCAAGTAGACAAGGCACTAACAGCAGGTGCCCCTACCGTTGAAAATGTCCTAGTCGTTAAACGTACTGCCCAAGAAATTCACATGGAGTCTGGGCGAGACCATTGGTGGCATGACCTGCAAAAAGGTGCTTCTGGGGAATGTCCAGCCGAACCGATGGATAGTGAAGATATGCTATTCATCCTTTACACAAGTGGCACAACAGGCAAACCCAAAGGAGTGGTACACACTACAGGCGGTTATAATCTTTACACCCACGTTACCAATAAATGGGCATTTGACCTCCAAGACACGGATGTATATTGGTGTACTGCTGACGTAGGTTGGATTACAGGTCACAGTTATATTGTTTATGGTCCTCTATCTAACGGTGCCACTAGCCTCATGTATGAAGGCGCACCCAGAGCATCTAATCCTGGTTGTCTGTGGGATGTAGTAGAAAAATATGGCGTTACTATCTTTTACACCGCTCCTACTGCTATCCGAGCATTAATGAAAATGGGAGAAGAACATCCCAACTCCAGAAATCTAACTTCTCTACGTTTGTTAGGAACAGTAGGAGAACCAATTAACCCAGANGGATGTAGTAGAAAAATATGGCGTTACTATCTTTTACACCGCTCCTACTGCTATCCGAGCATTAATGAAAATGGGAGAAGAACATCCCAACTCCAGAAATCTAACTTCTCTACGTTTGTTAGGAACAGTAGGAGAACCAATTAACCCAGAAGCTTGGATGTGGTACCATCGCGTGATTGGTGACAGTAAGTGTCCAATAGTTGATACTTGGTGGCAAACTGAAACTGGTGGATTTATGATTACTCCTTTACCTGGTGCTACTTCGACTAAACCAGGTTCGGCAACTTTCCCTTTCCCTGGCATTATTGCTGATATTGTCAACCAGGAAGGTGAATCAGTTGATGGTAGCAGTGGGGGTTATTTGGTGGTTAAGCAACCTTGGCCTGGAATGATGCGGACTGTCTATGGTGATGACGATCGCTTCCGTCGTACTTATTGGGAGTATCTGAGTCCAAAGAATGGTCAGTATCTTTATTTTGCTGGTGATGGTGCCCGCAAAGACGAGGATGGTTATTTTTGGGTGATGGGTCGTGTTGATGATGTGATGAATGTGTCTGGTCACCGTTTGGGTACTATGGAAGTTGAGTCGGCATTGGTGTCTCACCCTTCTGTGGCAGAAGCTGCAGTTGTTGGTAAACCTGATGAGATTAAGGGTGAAGAGATTGTGGCTTTTGTGACTTTGGAAGGGGAACGGGAACCTGATGAAGCTTTAGAGAAGGAGTTGAAGCAGCACGTTGTACAGGAGATAGGAGCGATCGCTCGACCTGCTGAGATTCGGTTTACTGAGGATTTACCAAAGACTCGCTCTAAAGCTTCATCAGGTTCCCGTNCGGCATTGGTGTCTCACCCTTCTGTGGCAGAAGCTGCAGTTGTTGGTAAACCTGATGAGATTAAGGGTGAAGAGATTGTGGCTTTTGTGACTTTGGAAGGGGAACGGGAACCTGATGAAGCTTTAGAGAAGGAGTTGAAGCAGCACGTTGTACAGGAGATAGGAGCGATCGCTCGACCTGCTGAGATTCGGTTTACTGAGGATTTACCAAAGACTCGCTCTGGTAAGATTATACGACGCTTGTTGCGTTCTCTAGCAGCAGGTCAGGAAATTGCCGGGGATACTTCGACTTTGCAAGACCGGAGTGTGTTGGATAAGTTACGGGGTGGTGCGTAGTTAGAAGTCAGAAGTAATCTCTGGTCCAGTAAATAGTAATTTCTGACCAATAGTCTAGTAGGGTGCGTTAATGAAATGTAACGCACCGCCTATCCTAAATGTTTCGGTGCGTTACGGCCCAATGTAATGTTTGACACTCCAGTAGGGTGCTTTAATCAGTTGAATAGTTCGTAGAATTGCTCTAGCCCTATTTATAGTTCGGGCTAGAGCAAAACTACAAACAAAAACTTTTTTATAACTGATTATCCGGACATGATATAACGCACCACCTATCCCAAATGTTTAGGTGCATTACGGCGCAATGTAATTTTTGACAGTTAACCGTAGTCTGTAGTAAGCGCCTAATGCACCCTACTCCCTACTCCCTACTCCCTACTCCCTACTCTAATGTTTGATGCTACCCATGAAATTCTGAACGAAGGTCGTGTTCATAAATACACAGTTACTTACAATGGTAAACCGATACCATACACTGAGGTTTTAAATTTATGGCAGTCTGACTCAGACTTCTGCTCCTTCTTTATCTCACTTTTATCTGAGTCGCCCTTTTCAGCATATCGCTGGGAGACACCTCCCATTACAAAAGATACTGTCAAGCGTCAATTTGAATTTGTGCTGCTTAATTCTCCAGGGTTGGCACGCAACCCAGACAAAATGACATTTGCGAATTATTTCGCAACTGATGATGTAAATAATGGAATTGTGGTATTTGAGAATTTAGGCAAAGATGCAATACTTGTGGTTCCATCTCCAATAGATTCAAATGCTTCCCCTGGAGGAACTGGGTTTTCAGCTTATTCCCATTTAGCAGTCTTTATTCGCAATGTCCCTGACAAGCAGAAACAAACATTGTGGCGAATTGTCGGAGAAACTGTGCAACAACAGATTTCAGATAACCCACTTTGGGTTAGTACGGCAGGTGGGGGAGTAGCTTGGCTTCATGTAAGATTAGATTCTCGACCTAAATACTACCGATACAATTTGTACAAGGAGGTATTGGTGAAATAAGGTATGAAATTTGTATGGGCATTAGATTAATAGTAAGGAAAAAAACTGTTTTGAAGTAGCACTCAGCGGTCAGCAGTCAGCTATTAGCTTTTCACTGTGTATAATGGGGGATACTCTAGAGTTGCCGCTCCGTGTCTNTTCATGTAAGATTAGATTCTCGACCTAAATACTACCGATACAATTTGTACAAGGAGGTATTGGTGAAATAAGGTATGAAATTTGTATGGGCATTAGATTAATAGTAAGGAAAAAAACTGTTTTGAAGTAGCACTCAGCGGTCAGCAGTCAGCTATTAGCTTTTCACTGTGTATAATGGGGGATACTCTAGAGTTGCCGCTCCGTGTCTTATGACCCCCATGCAAAGGGCACCACTAATTTTTCAAGCTCTTGTGGGGGACTTAAACCCTCGGATTTTAGCGCTCCAGCTAAATGCTGGCAAGCGCAGCATGACCTAAGGAAAAGCTAATAGCTAGTTAACTACTGACTCCTGTAGGGGCGAATGGCCATTCGCCCCTACGACTACTAAAAATCATACAATCATTTACCAACGCCTATACAAGGATTACTAAGGTCAAAAACTGGTAGTCCTAAACAAGTTTTTGCTGAGAATATTCTAAGAATAAGGATTACCAACTTTTTTTAGTAGACATCTCCAAAAATCAAAAATGAAATCAATTCTTATCCATAAACTATTAATTACTTCTGCCTATTCCCTGTTCCCTCTTTTATGGAGAGGTATAGGACCCCTGAAGGTATTTATTTTTTTATACATGATGGGGATGGTCCGTGTGGTCCGGGTGGGGAGATGGGAGCCGCTTATTCTACCTTTTTCCCCTCTGAGTATTTCTTAATCTCCTGAGGACTGTACGNAGCATTCCGTCAGGAAAACGCCCCTACGAGGACTGAGGACTGAGCCAAAAACTCGCAACAAAGCCCAAGATACGCTTAGGGCTTCTATAGTGCAATATCTGAGTATTGACTTCTTACCACAACTCTAATAAAGTTGATTAGGATGAATTAACTTCACTTTGGGTTAAAGTTATTTTTCGTCCCATCTGACGCAACTATAAACAATAAAAACTGAGGTGTCAAAAATGCTTATTGAACGTAAAAGTTCCCTATCCCCAATTAAACTAGCTATCTTTTTGCTCCGTTTACGTCAAGCGCTTTTGTTTCCAGATAAAGCTTATAAATATAACTATAGTTATCTACAGCCGTTGGCAATTACTGATGTCCCTGAAAATAAGCTAATAGAAAATACTTTAGGAATCTCTTTTCCCAATTTACCAAAGGGGGCTTTTCCAAGTATTACCTGGATAGTTAAGGTGGTATATTGTCTCATTACAATTGTTGTTAATGGCTATCTTTATAAAAAGGATAATTCTTTAGACCTATATCAAAATGATTGGGCTGAACTCACTAAAGAGGTAGAATCTCTTGACAGTGATATTAGTCAACCAAAAACTCAAAAAAGTCTTCAAGCTGTAATTGAAAAACTAGAAGCAACTTTACAAAAAATTTCCCCCGATCTGAAGGAGAAGGAAAGTATATTTGAGGGAGTCGTACACGGACATTTTCGAGAAATTGATAATACAATTAGTCAATTATTTGGAAGTAAGAAACGGGAAAAATCACTTGTTTTCGATGAGTTGTCTGTTATTGACCGTCTAGAAAATATCGTGAAGTTCGTTGCGAAAATAGCGGAAATAGTTGAGGAAAAAAATACAGAGGTAGAGGTATCAGAATCACTTACTCTTGATGATTACAATAAGTTGTACCAAGTTATTGAAAAGCCTGCTATTTCTAATAGTTTTACCCAAGACCTGATTTTTGCCTATTTACAAGTTGCTGGACCAAATCCTCTGGTAGTAAAGCAATTTACCCAAATGGATTCTCGTTTACCAGTTACTGAAGAAAAGTATAAAGCGATCGCTGAAAAATTTGGAGTAACAGATTCTTTATCTAATGCTTTGGCAGAGGGACGACTTTATGCTTCTGATTATAAAATACTAGAGAGTCTACCCAACGGCAATTACATCAACGAGGATCTTGTCCAACAAAAGTATATTTCGGCTCCAATTGCCTTGTTTGCGGTTCCTCCACAGGGGTCTTCTTCTCGTTCCTTATTTCCAGTAGCTATTAGCTATCAAAAGACTACTATTAGTGAGGAGTGGGTGTTGTTTACACCACTAGATGCTGATGAACCTTGGATGAGTGCCAAAAATATTGTACAAATGGCTGATTCTAATTATCACGAATTGATTTCCCATTTAGGTCGAACTCATTTAGTAGTTGAACCTTTTATTGTACCGACCTACAATTTGCCAGAAAATCATCCTTTGAGAAATCTGCTGACTCCCCATTTCGAGGGAACTGTTTTGATTAATTACGGTGCCCACTCTCTTTTAGTTGCTCCTGGAGAAGCAGTAGATTCACTTTTAGCTAGCAATATCGGAGCCGATCAATCTTTGGCTGCAAAAGGTTCTCAGAGTTATTTATTTAATTTTAATGCTATTAATTTTCCCCAAACCTTAGTCGATCGTGGAGTGAATAATTCTGATACTTTACCTATCTATCCTTATAGAGATGACGGTCAATTAATTTGGGATGCTATTTATAACTGGGTTAATGATTATTTGTCTATCTACTATACCAGTGATGATGTCATTGTAGCGGATAAGGACTTACAAGATTGGGGAGCTACTTTGGTTTCCTTAGACGGAGGACGAGTAGAAAATTTTGGAGAAGATAGTCAGGGACAAATTAAAACCCGAGATTATTTAGTTAAAGCGGTCTCTACGATTATTTTTATCGGTAGTGCGCAACACGCGGCAGTTAATTTTTCCCAGAAAACTTATATGATGTATGTCCCAGGATTTCCTTTAGCACGTTATCTGATGCCCCCGACTAGCACTGAAGATCGGGAAAGTTTTATGCAGGGACTACCTTCCTTAAGTCAAGCTCTAGAACAAATTAATACCCTTTACTTACTTGGTTCAGTTAACCATACGAAACTAGGCAATTATTATGCATCTGCTTTCCCGGAAAATCAGGAATTACAATTGGCTTTGAACAAATTTAAAGAAAGTTTGAATGCAGCAGCGACTATTATTAATCAAAGGAATCAAAGTCCTGAGCGTTTGATGCCTTACGAGTTTATGCTCCCAGAGAATATTCCCCAAAGTATCAATATTTAGGAGTAAATATTAGACATCTCTAGAAAAGAGGGAGTAGGTAGTAGGGGGAAATAATTGATGTATCTAGCCCGATAATTGATTTTCTTTTTTATTATTGGAGATGTCTAATATTGGTTGTAGTAGGGCTGAAGCCCTATCTATCTTATATCATGTTCGGATAATTAGGTATAAATAAAATATTTGGTTTGGATAGGATATATTTTAATTTTTCTCCTACTCCCTGACTCTCTTAGTATCTTAATTATCAGTGTTCAACCGGACATGGTATTACTTATGGCTAGAGCAATACTACAAGCTTTAATAATAAGTGATAACTGAAATGACTGAACCAAATGATGTTAAATCCCCAACACCTAATTCTGAACAGTCAGCTCAACCGACTGAAGATGTAAAAACAGAGTCAAAAACAGACTCTTGGCAAAATCGTCTTGGTGGAATTTGGCATGATACCAGCAACCGTTTAATGAAGCTTTTCCCTGTAGATAAGGCAGCACAAACAATAATGCAATGGTTTACTGTGGATGAAGCTCAAGTTGCCGAAATATTAGAAAAAGTTCGCGCCGAGCTTCCTACCACTGAAGCAATATTAATTGGTAAACCGCAAACAGGTAAAAGTTCCATAGTACGAGGTTTAACAGGAGTTTCACCAGAAATAATTGGTCAAGGTTTTCGCCCCCATACTCAACACACCCAACGTTATGCTTATCCTTCTGACGATCTGCCATTGTTAATTTTTACGGATACTGTGGGGTTGGGGGATGTGAAACAGGAAATTCCGGTTATTATTAATGAACTTTTGGGAGAGTTGCAGCAGGAAAGCAACCGGGCTAGAATTTTGATTTTGACTGTAAAAATTAATGATTTTGCTACGGATACTTTACGACAGGTAGCACAACAGTTGCGAGCGGAATATCCAAATATTCCTTGTTTATTAGCAGTAACTTGTTTGCATGAGGTTTATCCTAACCCCACTGACGATCATCCCGAATATCCTCCAGAATTTGAGGAAGTTAACCGTCCTTTTGCTGCTATTGAGGCAGATTTTGGCAAATTGTATAATAGCTCTGTTTTGCTTGATTTCACCTTGGAAGAGGATGGCTATAACCCAGTATTTTATGGTTTAGAAGCTTTTAGAGATAGTTTAGCAGAGTTGCTACCGGAAGCAGAGGCACGAACAATTTATCAATTATTAGACGAAGAAGCAACCAAACAATTAGGCAATATTTACCGAGATGTTGGGAGGCGTTACATTTTATCATTTACTATTATGGCAGCTACGGTGGCAGCAGTACCTCTACCTTTTGCCACAATGCCAGTTTTGACAGCGTTGCAAGTGTCGATGGTAGGTTTATTGGGAAATTTGTATGGGCAAACAATTTCTCCTTCTCAAGCAGGTGGGGTTGTTAGTGCTATTGGTGGGGGTTTTGTCGCTCAAGCAGTGGGGCGAGAGTTGATTAAATTTGTGCCTGGGTTTGGGAGCGCCATTGCTGCTTCTTGGGCAGCAACTTATACTTGGGCGTTGGGTGAAAGTGCTTGTGTTTATTTTGGAGATTTGATGGGAGGGAAAAAGCCAGATCCGGAGAAAATTCAGGGAGTGATGCAGGAGGCGTTTGAGTCGGCGAAAGAGAGGTTTAGAAGTTAGAATTCAGAATTTAGAATTTAGAATTCAGAATTTAGAAGTTATATCAAATCCGGTAGTATCGGTAGAATTCAAGGCCGTAGGGGTTTGGTCTCCAAACCCTCCATAAACTAGGAGTTTTCGCTCTTTTCTGATGGTAGAATTATATCACTTCCGTTGCC
>NZ_LGSU01001437.1 GCF_002260545.1 Hydrocoleum sp. CS-953
GGATATATTTATCCACTTATCACTCGTATTTAAGAAAATACAAAAACTTAAATTTTCTGTATTAACCAGAAAGTCTAAAATCTAAAATAATAGGGGCTGTCAATTGACAAAGGCCACTAAACTATTTGCAAATCTTGTGATTATCTGCTGATTTGAAGCCTAAATGACCAACGAAACTTACATGAACCATCCTAATTTTGGACTTTTATACAGGGTGTGCTTAGTTGAGGATAAGCAAGAATTGTTTACTACTCTCTATGCTCAACGCTTATTTTTTTTAGTAACTAATGGAATAGGTGGTATAAAATTTGAACCAGTCGGTCGCTCCGAGGCACGCTTAATAGTGGAAATTCGTCTCCGCCAGCTACGTCGCAATGGTCAAGTGGCTGATTACCAAAAACTCCAGCAAGTTCACAAAAATACTTTTCAATAATAACTGCTTTTAACTTCTAATTAATCTAAGAAACATAACATTGATTGGTCTTCCCATTCCCACTCCCCTTTAAAAGCTATCCCTTATAAGGATGTGGGGAGCAGGGGAGCAAGGAGCAGGGGAGAAGGGAGAAGGAGTATAGTATTGTTAGCAAAACTACTTAAATTTATCAAAAAAATGTATTTTTCAATGAACTTTTTCTCCTAAAAAAGACCCTGGCAGAATTTAACATAACTTGTATATTTTGTCAAGTTTGATGTTAAAGATGTTTATAAAGTATAGCTTTAAAAGCTAGAAGGAGGTGTGGGTATTTAACCAAAAAAAGAGGGTATGCGCCTCCCCTTTTAAGGGGATGAAAAGATAACAGTTCATTATTTCAATCCTCTGGGTTTCCGTTTGTCATGCTGCGCAAACAAACAGAGGTACTGATAACTGTTAACGTTTCGCTTTCCTACGGAATGCTAACGCAAACGCGACATGGAAAGCGGAGCATTCCGTAGGATAGCTCCTCTGTTAGCGCAGCTCCTCCGGAGGAGGCAAGAGGCAGTTCCGACCCAGGAGGCTAACTGTTAACTGAAATAACCAAAGTTATAATAAAAAATTCTCAAATCAAGAGATAAAATGGTTGAGTCGATTGCTGAACGTATTACAAACATCCGCTCTAACTTACCTGAGTCAGTACGGTTAATTGCCGTAACTAAACAGGTATCGGCTGATACTATTCGTACTGCTTATGCAGCAGGAATACGAGATTTTGGGGAAAATAGGGTTCAAGAAGCAGAAGCAAAGCAATCTCAACTACAAGATTTACAAGATATTACCTGGCATTTAATTGGCCACTTACAAAGTAACAAGGTAGTAAAAGCCTTAAAGCATTTTCAATGGATTCATTCCGTAGATAGCTTAAAACTGGCCAAACGCCTTGACAGTTTAGCAGAAGAATTATCTTCTAGTCCTAATATTTGCCTACAAGTTAAAATTTTGCCCGATCCTAACAAATATGGGTGGAGTATACCAGAATTAATGACTGACTTAACAGAGTTAAATCAATGTCAAAATCTGAAAATTAAAGGTTTAATGACTATTCCACCCCAAGGATTAGACGATTTACAAATCCTATCTGTATTTGAGAAAACCCAAGAGTTAGCTCAGGAAATTAGCCAAAAAAATTTGTCTAATCTAAAAATCCAGGAGCTGTCAATGGGAATGTCAGAAGATTATAATCTAGCCATATCTGCCGGTGCTACTATGGTGAGACTAGGTAGAACTTTATTTGGTGAGAGGATGATTAAATAAGCTGATATTATATCCAATACAACTTAAATAAAAATATAGTACACTACCAATCGGGTTAAGAGGCTTAAAGCATAAGTGGATTTATCCGTTATGTGGTGGGTTAACCAAATAATATGCCCAATTTTCATCTTTAGAGATGTCAAAATTAAGCCCTCTAGATTTTTCAATCTCAAGCATTTGGTAGATACACTCTCACTTGAATTTAGTCCAAGTGTATTTGTTAACAAATACTAATACTTGTTAACTAAATAGTATCGGAGAATTATAACAGTGAATAATCTTTTTTCCAAACTAAGAGATTTTGTCGGACTCAACGAACCAGTTGAGTACGAATATGATTACGATGAAATGGAAGGAGAACAGTATCAAAGCGTTTATCCTCCACAACAGCAACCTCCTGCTGCTGTACCTGTTGAAGAGGAAAGTCGGAGTAACCGCAGATTAAGAAATCGGGCCACTACTGCGACGGCAGCTAATGCTAGCACAGGTACTACTGGAGTTGTTACACAAGAATCTGGAATGGGATCATCAGTTATGAATAATGTAATTGGAATGCCAGGCGCTTTAAACGGAATGTCAGAAGTTGTGGTTCTTGAGCCACGGACTTTTGAAGAAATGCCTCAAGCAATTCGGGCCTTAAGGGAGCGTAAATCTGTGGTTTTAAATTTAACAATTATGGACCCAGACCAAGCTCAAAGAGCAGTGGACTTTGTAGCAGGGGGTACTTATGCTCTTGATGGTCATCAAGAACGCATCGGAGAAAGTATTTTTCTGTTTACACCAAGCTGTGTCCAAGTTAGAACTCAAGCAGGTGTAGTCAATGAAATGTCACAGACTCAACCGCGCCCTCGTGTGGGGACTTCTGGGTCTCAAGTTTGGCAACCTGAGCAAATTCAGATGATGCAATAGTGAAGGAACTTTGGGTATGGGGTTAAAATCATAAAGTAAAAATATAATTTCCTAGTAAAGTATATTTTTTATTTTCAAATAATATATCAGAAACTCCATTCCCAATTCCTAATTTATAATATTTTTTAAATTGAAAAATGGCAACTGCTAAGTTAGGTTTAATCGGTGGTGGGGTAATGGGAGAGGCTTTGTTATCCCGCCTAGTGCAACAAAAAGTTTATCAACCCTCAGAAATTTTAGTTAGTGACCCCCAGCAACAAAGGCGAGATTTTTTAGCACAAGAATATGGCGTAGAGGTAACTACGGATAATCACTTGGTGGTTACGAGTACGACGGAGGCTTTTTTACTAGCAGTTAAACCCCAAATATTTGATAGTGTTGTATCACAACTGGGAGACTGGCAGGTTGGTAGTCATGCGAAAACTTTACCTTTGCTAATTTCAATTATGGCAGGTGTGGGTTTGCAAAAGTTGGAAGCAGCTTTTCCAGGACAACCTGTAGTTAGAGTTATGCCTAATGCTCCAGCAACAGTAGGTGCAGGGATGAGCGCGATCGCTGCGGGGAAGAATGTGCAACCAGAACAAAAGCAGTTAGCTACTCGCATTTTTGAATCTGTAGGCCAGGTAGTGGAAGTACCAGAAACTTTAATGGATGCAGTTACAGCGGTATCTGGTTCTGGACCTGGTTATATAACAATTTTTATAGAATCATTGACAGATGGTGGTGTTTGTGCAGGTTTACCCAGAGCGATCGCTTACAAGTTGGCATTGCAAACTGTTCTGGGAACGGCGGTTTTATTACAGGAGTCGGGAATACACCCGGCACAGTTGAAAGACCGGGTGACAAGTCCTGGGGGAACAACTATTACTGGAATTGCTGAGTTAGAAAGTGCTGGTTTTCGCTCTGCTATTATCGAAGCTGTTTTGGCAGCAAAAGAAAGGTCTCAGGAGTTGGGAAATAGTTAATGAATTTAGGATTTAGAATTTAGAATTTAGAATTTAGACTAGACAGGGGAATTACGTCAATGCCCTAAAAATCGCTATAACCCTTGCTGATTATAGAACTTTCCTACAAGAAGATTTTATAACTAAAATATGCTATCATGTCATGTGAGCAGCAGAGCGTGATCAAAAAACTTTCTCCTTTTTATACTTTCTTTTTCCCTCTTCTCACCTGACTCCTGACTCCTGACTCCTCCCTTCTTAATTTATAACTATTCAACCCGACATACTATTACCGAATTATTAATAATTAAATAATTCTGGTTTAAAGCATCCCCTTGGATAGGGAAAAAAAAGTGCTCTTGAATTTCTTTATCTTCAATCAAGAACGGTTTTAACCAGAGGTAATTATCAATTATCCATTATCAATTATCCATTATCAATTATCCATTAATGAAAAGACAATTTCTGGATGAATTAACTCAAAACCTTCATCTCTCAATTTTTGATTTGATACCCTAGTATTAAAAAGGCGTGTTGAAGGGGTGGAAGCATCCCAATAAATCTTTCCTAAACCCTGATATTTGTGTAAACCATCAAGTAATTCTCGACTAGGTATTGGTACATTATTAACCAAATTGTAAATACCCTGCAACTGTTTCTCTCTAGCAAACTCTAACCCTCCCACAATATCATCTAAATTAATCCAGTTGGTAAAATGATCGCCACTACCAGGGCGAGTTTGACCTTCCCACCTACTAAAAATTTTCACTAACTCCCGGCCTGGACCGTAAATTCCCCCTAAACGTAGAACACACACTCGTTGTTGAGGAGTGGATGCAGATAATAACACCTGTTCAGTTTCATAGAGAATTTTTCCACTATCAGTCGCAGGGGTAACGGGGGAATTTTCATCTACCCACTCACCATTTTTGTCACCATAAACTGAGTAACTAGCTGTATAAATTATTTGCTGTACAGTTGGAGTTTTTTTCAAGGCAGTCACTAGAGTGTGGGCAGTTTCTAGATATGTTTGTTTGTACTCCATGCCAATATGAGAGCGAAAACCTACACTCAACAATACCACTTCTTGGTTTTGCAATACATCCTGCATGGCGCTAGAGTCATTGCCTTTCATTACTACTACTTGTGGTGTTATATTTTGTAATTCTGAAACTCGTTCTGGGGAGGTAGTAGTTACAGTTAATTGATGACCTTTCTGACTCCATAGTTTAGCAATTGTACTACCTACATAACCACAGCCAATAATTGCAATTTTCATTCTGTTTTTCCAAATATTACTTACTTTTGATACTATACCTGATTGAGTTAACATATAGTAATTTAACTATTAGCAGTTAGCTCTGCTGTTTGAATAGTAATATTATGTTTGGATAAACGCATTATAATAATTTTTTTGTTTGTAGTTGGGCTTTAGCCCATCATCTTTATCTTAGGGCTAAAGCCCAACTACCAGCTCAATAGTAATTCCTATTATAAAGAAAATTAGTTAATAAATAATGGCTGATAAGGCAGTTCCGACCCAGGAAGCTAGCTGATGAATGTTAGCTCCGCATGCCGCAGGAAATGCTGACAAAATTATATTTTTGACTATTGTTGTGCATTTTTAAGGTTGGTAAGGTAAATTTATTTTTGCTCTTTTTTTGTTTCCTATTTTCTCAAAATTGTAACTTTGTACCTAACTTATTATAATAATTGCTATAACAATTTTTGACTCTTAATTATAGGGAGATTTTTATTAGTATTATGAATATAGCAGGAAATTCAATTTATCAAGTGGGAGGAAGTTTGCCCCCAGATGCTCCGACTTATGTAACCAGACTTGCCGACGAACAACTTTATCAAGGTTTGAAAGCTGGTGAGTTTTGTTATGTATTGAACTGCCGTCAAATGGGTAAATCTAGCTTAAGAGTTAAAACTAGACAACGATTGGAAGTAGAAGGAATTGCTTGTGCAACTATTGATATTACAGAAGTTGGTACTTGGGAAGTTACTCCTGACCAATGGTATGCCGGAGTAATTGATAGTATTGTTAGTAGTTTAAATTTAGACGATTTTTTTGATATTGATGATTGGTGGTCGGTTACAAATAGACTCTCGAATGTCAAACGTTTTAGTAAGTTTATCAGAGATTTTTTGCTGCCTACTGTTAAGCAAAATATTGTGATTTTTATTGATGAAATTGATAGTACCCTCAGTCTACCTTTTAATATTGATGATTTTTTCGCCGTAATTCGAGATTGTTATAACAAAAGAGCAGATAATTCAGATTATCAAAGATTAACTTTTGTGATGATTGGTGTGGCAACTCCGGCAGATTTAATTAGGGATAAAAAACGCACTCCTTTTAATATTGGTATGCCTATAGAATTAACAGGTTTTAAAATCTCAGAAGTAGCTGCTTTGGGTAGAGGTTTGAGAGGCAAAAGTGCAAAAATTAATCAGTTATTAGAAGCTGTATTATTTTGGACAGGAGGTCAACCTTTTTTAACTCAAAAATTGTGCAATTTAATCCAGAAAAATGCGGATTTTATTCGGCAAAATAAAGAGGCAGAATGGCTAGAGAATTTAGTAGAAAAACAAATTCTGGAAAATTGGCGGATACATGACGACCCAGAACATTTAAAGACCATAAGCGATCGCCTTTTAGTTAATGAAAAACGGGCAAGTCGGTTATTAGGTTTGTATCAGAATATTTTGAATAGTGGAGGAGTTGTGGCAGATGATAGTTCCGAACAAATGGAACTGCGACTGACTGGTTTGGTAGTAAAATATGAAGGTAAATTGATAGTAGCTAACCGAATTTATCAGTCAGTATTTAATGCTATTTGGGTAGAGAAAGAATTAGCTACTTTGCGACCTTATTCAGAAGCTTTTGCTGCTTGGTTAGCTTCTGGTTATCAGGATGAGTCACGACTGTTGCGGGGTCAAGCTTTACAGGAAGCTCTAGCATGGGCAGCAGCTAAGAGTTTGAGCGAACAAGATTATCGGTTTTTAACGGCAAGTCAAGAACTAGATAAACAAGAAATGCAACAGACATTGGCAGCAGAAAGACAAGCAGCTCAAATATTGGCTGAAGCAAATCAGATATTAGAAGTATTACTCAAAAGTGCCTCATCAAAAACACTATTTCTCGCTGGTCAAGAGTTTGAGGCATTACTAGAAGCATTGAGGGCAGCCAAAATTCTCCAATCATTATCCAAATCAATTAGAACAAAAGCTGATGCTGAAATGCTGGTGGTGACAGCACTACATCAGGCAGTCTATGGAGTTAAAGAGCGTAATCGTTTGGAAGGACATAAAGATGGAGTAAATAGTGTTTGTTTCAACCCTAGTGGTACTTTGATTGCTTCTGGTAGCAGGGATAATTCTCTGAAAATTTGGAGTCTCAGTGGTAGAGAATTAAAAACTTTTACAGGACATAATGATCGTATCCATAGCATCTGTTTCCATCCTGATGGTCAGATACTTGCATCTGCGGGTTCTGACAGCACTATTAAACTCTGGAGTATTGATGGCACAGAATTACAAAGTTTTACAATAAGACATACCGATCTGATTAGCAGTATTAGTTTCAGTCCGGATGGTCAAACTCTTGCTTCTGGAAGTTTTGATAAAACTATTAAACTTTGGAGTTTAGATGGTAGAGAGTTACAAACTTTGATTGGACACAAAAATCGGGTCTCTAGCATCAGTTTTAGTCCAGATGGTCAAACTCTTGCATCTGCCAGTGGTGACAAAACTATCAAACTCTGGAGTTTAGATGGTAGGGAACTCAAAACCTTTATTGGGCACACTTATAACGTTAATAGCGTCAGTTTTAGTCCAGATGGTCAAACGATTGCATCTGGGAGTTCAGACACAACTATCAAACTCTGGAATTTAGATGGCAAAGAATTACAAACTTTTAGAGGTCACAGAGATTGGGTAAATACGGTTAGTTTTAGCCCTGATGGTCAGATACTTGCATCTGCTAGTGCAGACAAAATCATTAAATTCTGGAATATTAAGAAGGAAGTACAAACTTTCCGTGGTCACAGTAATAGAATTTATAGCCTCAGTTTTAGTCCAGATGGTCAGACTATTGCCTCTGCTTCTAGGGACAATACAATTAGGCTCTGGAGACTTAAAAGCACAGAACGAAATATTTTCAATGGGCATAGCAATGAGGTTAGTAATGTCAGTTTTAGCCCTGACGGTCAAACTATTGCTTCCGCTAGTTATGACAGCACTGTTAAACTTTGGAATATTGATGGCAGAGAACTGAAAACCCTTAATGGTCATACAGGTAGAATTTATAGTGTGAGTTTCAGCCCAACTCAAAAAATTATTGCTTCCGCTAGTGAAGATGAAACTATTAAACTCTGGAGTCTAGATGGTAAAGAATTGCAAACTTTTCAGGGACATAGAGAACGAGTTTATGATGTTAGTTTTAGCCCCGATGGTCAAACCCTTGCTTCTGCTAGTTACGATAGCACTGTTAAGCTCTGGAGTCTAGATGGTAAGGAACTACAAACTTTTGATGGACATAAAGATGCTGTCTTTAATGTTAGTTTTAGTCCAGATGGCAGAATAATTGCTTCTGTGAGTAAGGATGGTAGCATCAAACTTTGGCATTTGGATGGTCAGGAAGAACAAACTATTCAAGAATATGGGAATGCTGTGATTACAGTTACTTTCGATCCTACTGGGAAACTCCTTGCTACTGCTAGTGATGATGATACTATTAAGCTTTGGAGTCTTGAGGGAATTAAATTACAAACTTTTAAGGGGCATAGTCGTAGAATTTATAGCCTTTGTTTTAGCCCTGATGGTCAGATTCTTGCCTCTGCGAGTATGGATAGAACTATTAAACTTTGGAATCTTAATGGCAGGGAGTTACATACTTTTCAAGGGTATCCGCGTGGTCTCAATAGTATTTGTTTTAGTCCAGATGGTCAGATGATTGCCTCTGGAAGTACAGATGGCAAAGTAATTTTGTGGAATCTCAATCTAGAAAATCTTGTAAAACTCGGTTGTGAGTGGGTGGGAGATTATCTGCAAAATAATCCTAATGTTAGTCAGAGCGATCGCCACCTATGTGAAAATTTTTGATGTTCAATTCTGTAAATCAAAAATTGGAAATATCAATATGGCAAGAGTTTTAAGTTTATACTAAAATTTCTGGTGTTGATGATTTTAGCTATGATTTTTCTGGCATTGTAGAAACCGGGTTTGTATTAGATGCCGATGCCTTACTACATCTGTCTCCAACAAACCCGGTTTCTTATAACATGCTCCTTAGATTTCATAGCTCAATTAACCAACGCCAAATTTCTGAATATTTATTTCAATAAATCAGCAAACAAATGCTATTTCGACAACTAATAGACCCAATAACAAGCACCTATACTTATCTATTCGCTGATGAGGCAAATAAAACAGCAGTGTTAATTGATCCTGTTTTTGAACAGGTCGAACGAGACTTGCAATTATTAACAGAATTAGGATTACAACTAGACTATTGCTTGGAAACACACATTCATGCAGACCATATTACAGGAACTGGTCAACTAAAGACAGTCACGGGATGTTTAGGTGTTGTGCCAAAAAACGCTCAAGTGACTTGTGCCGATCGCTTTATGGAAGATCGAGAAATATTGGAAGTAGGAGAAATTCAAATTCAGGCGATCGCTACTCCCGGTCATACAGACTGCCATTTAGCCTATTTAGTAAACAACAAATACCTACTTACAGGAGACTCACTATTGATTAGAGGTTGTGGTCGGACAGATTTTCAAGGGGGAGATGCAGGAGTCTTATATGATGTAGTCACTCAAAAGTTATTTACCCTTCCCGATGATACTTTAGTTTATCCTGGTCACGACTACAAAGGTCAGACTGTTTCTACCATTGGGGAAGAAAAACAATTTAATCCTCGTTTTGTCGGTCGCGATCGCTTGAATTTTATTCAATTTATGGCCACCTTAAATTTGCCTTATCCAAAAAAAATGGCAGAAGCTGTGCCAGCGAATCAAAACTGTGGTAAAATTACCGATGATTTAGATTTGGTAGTCCTGCATAGTAATGGTAAATAGGAATAAGCAATGCCTAGCACGGGAGCAAGATGCTCCCACTGCCATGCCTCGTAACAAAAATAATTACAATGCACCACCACCTTAGATTTAAAGCCTCGCCCTTTATAGTGGCTCATTACTGAAACTGAATAATTGGACAGGGGTTAGCGTAACAATTAGAGCTACTATTATTAATTGTTTTACCAAACATGATATAAGTTATATTTGTAGTAAATCACTTTAAAGATGTCACAAATAGTTTCAAACTTTAAATGTGAAATAATTTCCTGAAATTACTGCATAGTCAAAGTTGTTAGCCTATAAAATCTTGCTTTTAACTTTTGACTTTTAACTTTTTATTTCCGTGAAACGGTATTACTCATGTTAGTTTGGATTATTGGTCATTTCTTAGCAGTCGCTATTGGCATTAGTCTAGGATTAATGGGTGGTGGTGGTTCTATGTTGGCAATTCCAGTTTTAATCTATGTTATGGGATTGGATGCCAAAGAAGCTATTGCCATGAGTTTTGTGGTGGTGGGTATAGTAAGTTCAATAGGACTTATTCCTCATTGGCTAGAGAGAAATGTCAACTTCAAAGTTGCCATAATTTTTACTCCTCCTGCAATGTTGGGGGCTTTTTTAGGGGCACGTCTCGCTTCACTACCACTTATTACAGATACTATTCAACTGATTGTTTTTGCCATAATGATGCTAGTTGCCAGCGTGTCAATGATTTGGGGTCAGCTAAATCAGTTGCAGAATGAATTACCACATTCACCTCAAAATCATGGGTTGTTGATGATGCTGGAAGGATTAGGGATAGGAACTGTAACAGGTTTTGTAGGTATTGGTGGAGGTTTTGTAATTATTCCGACCTTGGTGCTTTTGGGTGGAGTTCCGATGAAGGAAGCGATCGGTACGTCGTTACTGATTATTGCTTTTAAGTCAGTAACAGGGTTTGCAGGTTATTTAGACCAAGTGGTTTTGAATTTTTCTTTAATTGCTTCTTTTACACTTGCAGCAGGAGTTGGTACTGTTAGTGGTGCTTATTTAACTAAGTTGATTAAGCCCAAACAACTTAAGAAGGGATTTGGTTTTTTTGTGCTTGCTATAGCAGTTTTGATTTTAACTCAACGTTTGATTTCTGATTTAGGATGATATAGCCAGCACTTACGAAAAGACGAGATATTCTGGCCTTTACAAGGTTTAATAGTTATTCAAAAAGCTCTAAGTATTAAGTATTAGTCCAATTTAACTTGCTCAAATAACTTCACAAAACAAGTTGTTAATAAGTAAAAAAAAGTGTTATTATAGTAGTTTGGCAGAATATTGTAAGAATCACTGCCAAGGTTGAGTTAGGGTGACAATTAACTATGACAACACAAGTATTGCCTCAAGTCAATAGCCTTGGAGATTGGGCATCTTTAGCCTTTGAAAAGCATTTTCAGAAAACTCTAAAACATGAACCAGAGGTACTAAAAGATCGAGATCCAGAGGAACTCCATCAAATGCGGGTAGGTATGCGTCGTTTGCGCTCTGCTGCTCAAGGTTTTGGACCTGTTGTAGCTTTACCAAAAGCTGCTCAAGATCAAAAGATTGGTAAAATTGCTCGTTGTTTAGGTGGTTTAAGGGATTTAGATGTGCTTTTAGAAGCTCTAGAAAATCGCTATAAACCAAATTTACCTACTCTAGAACAAATTGAGCTGGATAAGGCTATGCAGCAGTTGCGAAAACAGCGTCGCCACGCTTTTAAAAAAGTAAGGGCAATACTTGGAGATAAGAGTTATCTAATGTTGAAACAGAAATTGCAGGAATGGTTAGATAGCCCAATTTATACAGATATTTCTCAACTACCAATTCAAGAAGTATTGCCAGATTTGTTATTACCTGAAATTAGTAAATTATTTCTTCATCCAGGCTGGTTAGTAGGGGTAGAAAAAGAGGATTTAGAAACAAGTGATAATCAGGATTTTTTGCTACAAAAAACGAATTCCAAATATCAAGTTGTGAAAATTAATAATGATACCTCTGCTATAAATNAAATTAGTAAATTATTTCTTCATCCAGGCTGGTTAGTAGGGGTAGAAAAAGAGGATTTAGAAACAAGTGATAATCAGGATTTTTTGCTACAAAAAACGAATTCCAAATATCAAGTTGTGAAAATTAATAATGATACCTCTGCTATAAATATTAGTGATGCTGAGGAAGAAAACCTACATAGTTTGCGTAAAGAAGTGAAGCGGGTTCGTTACCAGATGAGTTTGTTTACTGAATTTTACGGTTCAACTTATGAGGCTTATTTAAGAGATATGAAGGAACTCCAAGAATATCTTGGTGATATTCAGGATAGTGCAGTTTTAAGAGAATTTCTGGAAAAGATATTGCAATCTAACATTGACAAAATTCTGCCCAACTTGGCAAAGCAACTTAAACAAAGTCGGGAGCAAGCGTTGCGAAAATGGCAAGTTTTGCAAAGACGATATCTTAATATTCAAGTTCGACAAAATTTCCGTTCAGAATTATTGCGACCTGTAACATAAGTTTAGACGAGTATAGAACCCCTGAAGGGATCTATTTAAAATTATAGATTGAGAGTAGGGGTAGGGACGTTGCATGCAACGTCCCGACGGGAGTGTGGGGAGATGGGGAGATGGGGTGTATTAGATATCTCCCACTCATCCCATCATCAAATCAATTATTACCCATTTTTTATCAATTATAGCGCTAGGGAATAGGGAATAGGGAATAGGGAACAGGGAACAGTAGACTGTTAAAGGGTTCCATGATTTATAACTGCCCTAACCTGAATGGGTAGTGCTATACTTCTCCACCAGGACCTATTTTCTGGAGATACGGTTAGGGCTTCTATATATCTATGGTATNAGGGAATAGGGAATAGGGAACAGGGAACAGTAGACTGTTAAAGGGTTCCATGATTTATAACTGCCCTAACCTGAATGGGTAGTGCTATACTTCTCCACCAGGACCTATTTTCTGGAGATACGGTTAGGGCTTCTATATATCTATGGTATTATGAAGTATCAAAGTGTGCCCCTCAAGAAGCATTAAGAGATTTAGACAGAGCATTTAAAAACTTTTTGACTATTCCTCAACGTGGATTTCCCAAGTTTAAGAAAAAAGGAAAAAAAGGTAGTTTTTATCTAGAAGGAAGTATTAAAATTCTGAAAGGAAACTATATCAAATTACCCAGAATAGGAATAGTAAAAACTTACGAAATCTTACCTTCTGTACCAGTTAAAAATGTGAGAATCTCAAAGCGTGCGGGTAATTGGTATATAAGTTTTAAATATGATGAGAGACCAACTCCTACTGCTAAACAAGGAGATATTATTGGTGTAGATGTAGGTATAAACGCTCTAGCAACTTGTAGTGATGGAACAACCTACCCTAATGTCAAAGCTTACAAACAAGCTAAAAAATAATTAAGTCGTTATCAACGCCGTGTCAACGAAAAGGAGCTTGGCTCTAAAAACAGAGTCAAAGCTATCAAAAAACTAGCAATATTGCACAAGAAAGTAGCAGATATTAGAGCAGATGCACTACATAAACTGACAACATGGGCGAGCTTTGAACCACAGC
>NZ_LGSU01001438.1 GCF_002260545.1 Hydrocoleum sp. CS-953
ACAATTTTAAAGAGAAGCTTCACTACCCAGAACAGAAATATTAACAATTTTAAAGAGAAGCTTCACTACCCAGAACAGAAATATCAACAATTTAAAGAGAAGCTTCAGTACCAAAGTTGGGTATCTATCAATAGTCTAAGAAAAAATTCAGTAACTGTAGAGGTTTTTTTTATGAAAGCTAATAAATTAGAATCTTATAGTATAACAGCTCTGACTTTAATATTAGGCATATTAGCCCCAACTCCTGTTAACTCCCAACCCATAACTCCGGCAAACGACGGTACAGGTACAACTGTTACACCACAGGGCAACCAATTTAATATCGAAGGTGGTACTCGTAGTGGAGCTAACCTCTTTCACAGTTTTGACCAATTCAACGTCAACTCAGGCCAAACCGCGAATTTCCTTACTACTCCCGACACTCGCAACATTCTAGGGCGAGTCACAGGAGGCAACGCTTCATATATCAACGGTCTGCTCCAAGTTATTGGTGGTAACTCTAATCTTTTCTTAATGAACCCCGCTGGCATAATGTTCGGCCCAAACGCCAGCCTTAACATACCCGCCTCATTCAGCGTTACTACGGCCACAGGTATAGGTTTTGACAGCAACAATTTCTGGTTTAAAGCCATGGGTACAAATGACTATGCTAATTTAGTCGGAGACCCCAGTGGCTATAAATTTAATGTGTCTAACCCAGGCGCTATAGTTAACGAAGGAAATTTAACTTTAAACCCCGGAGAAAATCTCACCTTATTAGGTGGCACAGTTATTAATACTGGGCAACTCTCTACAGCAGGGGGTAATATTACCATCGCAGCAGTAGAAGGTGGTAGTGTCTTAAGAATTTCTCAACCAGGACATTTACTCAGTTTAGAAGTAAACCCAGTCATAGTGAATGGGGAAGAGATTGATATAGCCCCTCTATCTTTACCCGGACTCTTAACAGGTGGAGAAATAATTCAGGCCACATCTGTAACTGTTAATGAAAATGGTGATGTGGTGTTGACAGATTCAAATACAGTAGTGGCAGATTTACCAGGAACTGCCATAACTTCTGGAGGTATAGATGTATCGAGCGCTGAGGATGTAGGAGGCGAGGTAAATGTATTGGGCGATCGCGTAGCTCTGATTGATACTAATATTAATGCGAATGGTTTAAATGGTGGGGGGACGGTATTAATTGGAGGAGACTCTCAAGAGAGTAGTACAGTTTTCAATTCTCAAGAAACTTCTGTTAATAGTGGCTCAATTATTTCTGCTAATGCTATTGAGAATGGAGATGGAGGAAGGGTAATAATTTGGTCTGATGGAACTACTAATTTTGCTGGAGATATTAGTGCTAAAGGAGGAGAATTTTCTGGTAATGGAGGGTTTGTTGAAGTTACGGGAAAAGAAGAATTTACATTTGATGGAAGTGTGGATGTTACTGCAGCATTGGGAGAAGAAGGAACGATATTTTCACAACCAGAAAGTGTAACGATAGGAGAGTCAGAAAATTCTAATAATTCACAAATTGCTCAAGATGAGAATGCAGATTTGACAATTAGTGCAGAAAATATTGAGCAATTATCAGGGAATGTAATATTAGAAGCTGACAATGATATAACAGTTAATGAAAAGATAGAAACTGATTCATCTGTAGAATTCAAAGCTGGTCGTAGTATTAATATAAATGCCGATATTGATACATCAGTTGGTAATGGAAATATTGACATTCTTGGTAATAATGATGAGATGAATTTAGCTAACCGTTCTGACGGGAAAGCATCAATAAATCAGTTAGATGGAACAACTTTAAATGCTGGTAGTGGCACTATTAATATTGAGTTGGGAAATTTAGGAGAAGTAGGAGATATAAATCTGTCAAATTTAACTACAACAGGGCAGGTTTTAGTTAATGCTAATGGGGGAAATATTGCCAGAGTTTCTGATAGTTCAATTATTAATGCTGGTAGTGCTTTATTTCAAACATCTGGAAGTGGTGGAATAGGTTTAAATGATGCACCTTTACAGTTAAATGTAGAAAATTTAGAAGCGGTTTCTGGTAGTGGGGGAGTATTTTTTGATGTAGTAAATGTAAATATTGGAGGTGTGAGTGAGGGTGTCAATGGTATTTCTGTTGTTGGAGGAGAATTAGAAATTAAGAGCGCAGGAGATGTGACATTAACAGAAAATATTTCTGCCGATGGTGCAATTAATATAGAAGCGACGGGAGATATTTCTGCTACAGGAAGCGGAATTAGTAGTAATGGGGAAAGTGTTTCTTTGTCTGCCACTAATATTCGGATAAATGATGAATTTGATGAAACTTCTGGGGATGCGGATGTTAAGTTGGAGGCCACAAATGATATTACTGTTGAGGATATAGAGGATGATGTGTTGGAATTTCAGCCTGGGGATGGAGAGATAGAATTTCGTGCCGATGCTGATGGGGATGGAATAGGTGTTGTTCAGATGTTGGATAATGAAGCGGATGTTGGGAGCGATCCGAATACCTTTGAGAATGGTGCGGATACTATTAAGACTAATGGGCGGAATTTGAATATTGCTGGTGCTGAAATTATTTTGGGGAATATTGATACTTCTTGGTTGCCGGTTTTGTCTGGTGGGGAGTTGCTTGCTACTATAGATGTGGATGAGGGTGGAGCAATACCAGCAGAAGGTACAGAAGGGAATGCAACTTTTACTTTTACTGTCGATGGTGACTTAGAAACTATAGAAAATCTAGATGTACGCTTTTCTGCTAAACATACTTACGATGGAGACTTAGAAGTTTATCTCGAATCACCCCAAGGGAGTGCAGTAACTTTGTTTGCAGGTGTTGGTGGTAGTGGACAAAACTTTCAAGATACTGTATTTGATGATGATGCTTCTACAAATATCAACTCTGGTAATGCTCCGTTTGATGGTACATATAGTCCCCAAGGCAATTTGGCAGGATTTAATGGAGAGAACCCTAATGGAACTTGGACTTTGAGGGTGACAGATAATTATTCGGGAGATAGTGGAACTTTATACAAAGCAGGTGATGCTGCCCCATGGGGAACTGCCACAGGTACGCAACTATTGCTGCGTAATCCTCTTGTTCAGAGTGGTGGAGGAAATGGTGGGGCAATTAATCTGGAAGCAACTCATGGTGATATTAGTGTAGGAAATATCCGCAGTTTGAGCGAAACTACTGATGGGGGAAGAATTGACCTGAAAGCTAATAACAATATTATGACAGGGTTGATTAATTCTAGTGCTGTTCAAGGAATTGGGGGTGATATCAAAATAGAAGCAGGGGGCGATATTATTGCTACAGGTGGCGGAATTAAAGGTGGTGGGGAAAGTGTTTCTTTGTCTGCAACTAATATTACGATAAATGATGAATTTGATGAAACTTCTGGGGATGCGGATATTAAGTTGGAGGCGACAAATAATATTACAGTTGAGGATATAGAGGATGATGTGTTGGAATTTCTGCCTGGAGATGGAGCGATCGAATTTCGTGCGGATGCAGATGGGGATGGAATAGGTGTTGTGGAGATGTTGGATAATGAGGTGGATTTTGGGAACAACCCAGATACGTTTAACAATGGGGCAGATACTATTAAGACAAATGGGCGGAATTTGACTATTGCTGGTGCTGAAATTATTTTGGGAAATGTTGATACTTCTTGGTTGCCTGTTTTTTCTGGTGGGGAGTTGCTTGCTACTATAGATGTGGATGAGGGTGGAGCAATACCAGCATCAGGTACAGAAGGCACTGCAACCTTTACTTTTACTGTAGATGGTGACCTGGGAACTATAGAGAATCTAGATGTACGCTTTTCTGCTGCACATACTTGGGATAGACAATTAGAAGTTTATCTCGAATCACCCCAAGAGCAGGAAGTAACATTGTTTGCTGGTGTTGGTGATCATCTAGATAACTTTCAAGATACTATCTTAGATGATGATGCTTCTACAAGTATCAACTCTGGTAATGCACCGTTTAAGGGTACATATAGTCCCCAAGGAAATTTGGCAGATTTTAATGGAGAAGATCCTAATGGACGCTGGACTTTGACGGTGATAGATACTTTTATAGGAAATGATGGCACCTTATACAGGGCAGGTGATGCTGCTCCCTGGGGATCTGCCATAGGTACACAACTATTGCTGCGTACTCCTGTTATTCAGAGTGGTGGAGGAAGAGGAAATGGAAATGGTGGAGCGATTAATCTGGAAGCAACTCATGGTGATATTAGCGTAGCAAATATTCGTAGTTTGAGCGAAACTGCTGATGGGGGAAAAATTGATCTGAAAGCTAATAACAATATTATGACAGGTCTAATTAATTCTAGTGCTGTTCAAGGAATAGGGGGTAATGTTAACCTTAATGCTGTTGCTGGCAATATTAATACCGAATCGCTTGATTCCTCATCGCGGCATGGCAATGGAGGTAATATCACGCTCTCGACTCAGACTGGTAATATCAATACTGAATCGCTCAATTCCTCGTCGTATGATAGCAATGGGGGTAATATCACGGTCTCGACTGAGACTGCTGGTAATATCAATACCGAGTCGCTCAATTCTTCCTCGCAATCGCAATCTGGCAATAATGGGGGTAATATCACGGTCTCGACTCAGACTGGTAATATCAATACCAAATCGCTCAATTCTTCCTCGGCCTATTATGGCGGTGGCTATGGGGGGAATATCACGGTCTCGAGTCAGGATGGTGATATCACTACAGAATCCCTTGATTCCAAATCGTTTAATGGTAATGGGGGTGAGATAACTATCTCGACTCAGACTGGTAATATCAATACTGGATCGCTTGAACCATCCTCGTATAATAGTAATGGGGGTGAGGTAACTATCTCGACTCAGGATGGTGATATCAATACCGGATGGATCTCTTCCACGTCGTCGTCTGATGGCAATGGGGGTAATATCACGGTCTCGACTCAGACCGGTGATATCAATACCGGAAGGCTTGCTTCGGTGTCTGGTGGCAATGGAGGTAATATCACGGTCTCGACTCAGACTGGCGATATCAATACCGGAACGCTTGATTCCTACTCGTTTGATGGCAATGGGGGTGAGATAACTATCTCGGCTCAGAGTGGTGATATCAATGTCGAACACCTTGACTCCTCGTCCTCCGATGGCAATGGGGGTGAGATAACTATCTCGACTCAGAGTGGTGATATCAATGCCGAATCGGTCAATTCCTTCTCGGCTTCCTTATATGGAAACTCACAATATGGGGGAACTATTACTCTGAATGCAGACACAATAAACTTCAACCCTCCAGAAGATGGAGACACACAAAAATTAGCAATCAGAACATTCTCAGTCGGAACAAACACCTCCGGGAAAGGTGGAGATGTTAACATTACCACCAACAACCTCACCAACGCAGAAATATTTACACTATCTTCCCACGGAAAATCAGGAGAGGTAACAATAGAAATTAAACAACAAGAAAACCTTGAACTTAGTGACTTATCTATCATCACCAGTACACAAGTAGAGATTAGAATTCATCAGTTTCAAACAATAGAGCGAGAGGTAGGCGATAAAGGTCAATCAGGCAATGTCTTCATCAACAGCCCAGGCAATATCAACCTCAACAACGTCACCATCGAAAGCGACACCAAAGGAGACCAACGAGCCGGAGAAGTTTCTATCGAAAGCCAAGGTGGTACAATAACATTCGATAACAGTAGTATCCTCAGCATCACCAACGCCGAAGGAGATGCCGGAGAAATCACCCTCAAAACTCCCCAAGATATCCAACTCACCAACAACAGCCGACTCCAAGCTGACACCCAAGGCAAAGGCAACGCAGGCAACATCAACATCGAAGCTGGAACTCTAAACCTAGACCAAAACACCAGCCTCACTACAGAAACCAGTGCAGAAGGCGCACCAGGCCAAATAGAAATCAAAGCCAATACCATAGACATCGGAGAAAACGCCCAAATTAGTGCCACAGTTACCGCCACCTCCACCAACACAGAAGAAGAAGGAGGCAAAATTGATATATTTGCCAATACCCTCAACATCTCAGGCACCCTGGGAATATTTGCCGAAACAGCAGGTTTAGCAGATGCAGGTACTCTTACCATCCAAACTTACAACGGCAGCCCTAACCTAGACATCAACTTCAGCAACCAAGGCTTTATCTCCGCTTCTACCAGTTCCACAGGTAAAGGAGGCAATATATCTATTAGTGCCCCAGAAACCATAAATATCACAGGAAACCCAGAAACAACAGACATCATAGACGGAGAAATCAAAGTTACCACAAATAACATCGGCAACGCAGGTGAAATTAAAATAGAAACCCAAAACCTAACAATAGCACACGGCATATCAATCTCAGCCTCCACCACAGGAAAAGGAAACGCCGGAGCTATCAAGATCGACACCAACAGTTTCAACCTAGAAACAGGAACAAGCATAACAACAGAAACCAACAGCCCAGGAGCAGCAGGCAACATCGAAATCAACTCCCCAGAAGTAAACATAGGAGAAAACGCCCAAATTAGTGCCACAGCACGAGAAAATGCCACTAACACAGAAACAGGCGGAAATATCAGTATATTTAGCAATACCCTCAATATTTCAGGAAAACTAGGAATATTCGCCGAAACCCAAGGGAACTCACCAGCAGGCGCACTCGCACTCCAACCTTACAGCGATCACCCAGACATAGACATAAACTTTAGGAACTCTGGCTTCATCTCCGCTCGTACCACCTCCACAGGTAAAGGAGGTAATATTAATATTACCGCCCCAGAAACCATAGATATTACAGGGGACGGAAAAATCTCAGTCGAAACCACAGGAGCAGGTGATGCAGGTAATATTAACATCGCTACCCAAAACCTGACAATAGCAGACGGCATAGACATTACAGCCTCCACTACAGCAACAGGCGACGCAGGTAACATTGACATAGAAGCCAACAATATCAACATACAAAACAACTCGGAAATATTAGCCTTCACAGAAGGAGAAGGAAAAGGAGGCAACATCACAATAGAAGCCACAGAAACATTCAACCTAGATAACAATACCCAACTCTCAGTAGAAACCAGCAGCGCCGGAAAAGCTGGAGATATTGATATTAAATCCCCTCAAGTCACCATAGGAGAAGGAGCAAAAATTAGTGCAACTGCAAGAGAAGGAGCCACCTACACAAAAGCAGGCGGAAACATCAGCATATTCAGCAACACCCTCAACATCTCAGGAGAACTAGGAATATTCGCCGAAACCCAAGGCAACTCACCAGCAGGCGCACTCGCACTCCAACCATACAATGGTAGTCCCGACCTAGATATCAACTTTAGCAACCAAGGTTTTATCTCCGCCCGCACCACCTCCATCGGCAATGGAGGCAACATATCGCTTTTCGCTCCAGAAACAATAGATATTACAGGAGACGGAAAAATCTCAGTCGAAACTACAGCCACAGGTAACGCAGGGCAAATAGAAATTCTCACGCCAAACCTCACAATAACCGACAGTATAGACATTACCGCTACTACAACATCCAGTGGAACCGGAGGCAACATATCACTTAACGTCGAAGAAGCTATAAATATTACAGGAGACGGTAAAATTTCTGTTGAAACCACAGGTACAGGTAATGCTGGCAGAATTGAAATTGAAACGGGCGATCTGACAATAGCCGATGGCATGGATATTACTGCATCTACGACAAACACAGGAAATGCAGGTAACATCAAAATAGAAGCTAGCAATATCGACATTCAAAACGGCTCCCAAGTATTAGCCTTCACAGAAGGAGACGGAAAAGGAGGCAACATTACAATAGAAGCCACAGAAACATTCAAACTAGACAACAACACCCAACTCTCAGTAGAAACCAATAGTGCTGGAAAAGCTGGAGATATTGATATTAAATCCCCTCAAGTTACTATAGGCGAAGGAGCAAAAATTAGCGCGACGGCACTAGAAGGAGCAAGCAACACAGAAACAGGTGGCAACATCAGCATTAATACCAACATCCTCAACATTTATAGCGACCTGGGAATATTAGCCGAAACTCAAGGGGAGTCACGAGCAGGCTCCATCACTCTCAAACCCTACCAAGACAACCCAGACCTAGACATCAACTTTACCAACAACGGTTTCATCTCAGCCCGTACTACCTCCACTGGCAACGGTGGCAACATTAATATTACCGCTCCAGAAACCATAGATATTACAGGCGACGGTCAAATATCAGTCGAAACAACAGGAGCAGGCAACGCAGGCAAAATTGACATAGAGACAGCAAACTTGACAATAGCAGACGGCATAGACATTACTGCCTCTACCACAGGAGCTGGAAACGCAGGGGATATTAATATTGACACCAACAACTTTACCCTAGAAACAGGAACAACTCTCACCACAGAAACCGATAGTAGTGGTAGCGCTGGAGATATTACCATCAATTCTCCAACAGTCACCGTAGGAGAAGGAGCAAAAATCAGTGCTACAGCTAAAGAAAACGCCACCAATACAGAAACAGCCGGAAACATCAGCATTAACAGCGATGAAATAAATATCTCAGGAGAACTAGGAATATTTGCCGAAACCCAAGGCGAAGCCCCCGCAGGCACCCTCAGCCTCAAACCCTACAACGACAACCCAGACATAGACATTAACTTTACCAACAACGGTTTCATATCAGCCCGCACAACCTCCAGTGGCAACGGAGGCAACATTGATATTACCGCACCAGAAAACATAAACATCCAAGGCAACGGCAAAATAACAGTAGAAACAGAAGGGACAGGCAACGCCGGAGAAATAAACATCCAAACCCAAAACCTGACAATAGCTGAAGGAATAGATATTTCAGCAGCAACCTCGGACAGTGGAGCAGGAGGTAGTATCAATATCAACCCTACAGCAAAATTTGAACTAAACGGTCAAATAATCACAGAAACCACAAGCACCGGAGACGGAGGCAAAATTTCCATCAACACAGGTTCCCTCACAGCCGAAAACAGCACCATCTCAGCCAAAAGTACCGAAACAGCCACCGGAAATGCAGGAGAAATAGAAATTACCGCCCAAGAAAATATTACCACAGGCATCATCACCTCCTCAGCCAACAATAAAACAGAAGCAGCAGATGGAGGCAACATCAGCATTACCAGCGAACAAGGAGAAATTAACGCCACCCAACCAATTCAATCATTTTCAGAGCAAGGCAACGCCGGAGATGTCAGCCTCAAGGCCCGAACAGATGTCACCACCAACATTATTAGTTCTCACGGCCAACAACAAGGCGGTCAAATAAACATCACAGCCGAAACTGGAAACATCAACACCAGCAATGGCACGTTAGCCAACTATTCAGGAGGAGGCGACGGAGGAAACGTTAACCTAACAGCCCCCCAAGGAGATATTACCACCAGTAACATCTACTCCTTTGCCGATGGTAACGGCGGTCAAATTAGGATTAATGCTGGAGGAGAAATAAACCTCAGCGAAAACAGCAATATTATCTCAGCCTCAGAACCACCAGAGGAGCAGGGGAGCGGGGGAGCAGGGAGAGGGGGAGATATTATTCTCGAAGCAGGAAACAATATTAACACTACGACTGCCAGAATATATTCCGGTGCAGACGACGGCGACACAGGAAACGTCGAACTTACCGCCGAGAGTACCATAGAAACAGGTCAAATAGACCTAGCATCAGGCTTTGTCCGAGAAAGACTGGAATTTAATGACAACAATAACTTCACCCTCATCCCCAGACCAGAAGGAGTAGCAACCCAAGGTTTTGCCGGAGACATCAGTATAAAGAGCAACAACGGCACAATAGACACCACCGCCAGCACCATCAATTCCCGTTCTCCAGACGGCTCCGGCGACATCACCATAGAAGCCCTAGGTAACATTACCACAGGCAAATTAGAAGCCAGCGCCCTCAACACAACCAAACCCACTACAGGTGGAGATATTACCATCACCAGCCAACAGGGAGAAATTACAGCTACCCAAGCCATAGAAACATTCTCAGAAGCAGGCACAGCCGGAAGCGTCAACATAGACGGAGCAGGCCACGTCGAAGTCAATACCATACTATCCCAAGGAACTCAAAGGGGTGGAGATATTACCATTCATAGTAGCAGTGAAAATAGTATTAATGTCCAAGATGACCTAAACACATTTTCCACAGAAGGAATAGCAGGAAATATCACTCTCACATCCCCAGGAAGCATAACTATTAGGGGTATTCGTTCAGACGGAATGCAACAAGGAGGTGAAATCATAGTAGAAAGTGGAATAGGTAATATAGATGCCACCGGAGAAGATATAGACTCTTTCTCAGAGCAAGGAATAGGAGGCGACGTACAACTTAATGCCTCAGAAAGTGTAAATATTGCCAATGTATCATCTTATGGTTTGACAGAAAGTGGAGACTTAACCATTCAGAGCCAAACAGCACAAGTCAATACAGAGAATGTGACAACTCAATCTCCCGCAGGAAATAGCGGTAGCATAATAATCAACGGAACAGAAGTAGGTACAGGAGATTTGAGTTCCATTGGCACAACAAGTGCTGGAGAAATTAACGTAGAAGCAGTAGATGGTTCAATTCAAACTTATGATGTCGAAATCAAATCTGATGGTACAATAGGTAGTTTGAGCCTACAAGCAACAGAAGATGTTGAGACAGGAGATATTACTCAAGAAGCAGGGGAAGGAGACGCGAATACAGATATTTCATCAGGGGGAGACCAAACTACCGGAGATATTAATCAAACCGCTGAGGAGGATACGACTAATAATCAAACCTCAGAAGGCGATATTACTACAGGAGATATTAACCAAAACGCAGGTGATGATGCTACCAATAATCAAACCACAGGTGGAAATATTACTACAGATGATAGTAGTAACAANAAACGCAGGTGATGATGCTACCAATAATCAAACCACAGGTGGAAATATTACTACAGATGATAGTAGTAACAACATAGCCCAAGGTGGCGACATTACAACAGGAGATATTAACCAAAACGCAGGTGATGATGCTACCAATAATCAAAACACAGGTGGCAATATTAGTACAGATGATAGTAGTAACAACATAGCCCAAGGTGGCGATATTACTACAGGAGATGTTAACCAAACCGCAGGTAACGATGCTACCAATAATCAAACCACAGGTGGCAATATTACCACCACAGACACCACTACTAACGCCACAGACGGAGGCAACCTTACCACCACAGACAATACTACTAACATAGCCCAAGGTGGCGACATTACCACAGGAGATGNACAACACTACTAACGCCACAGACGGAGGCAACCTTACCACCACAGACAATACTACCAACATAGCCACAGGTGGAAATCTCAATACAGGAGATGTTAACCAAACTTCAGGTAATGACACTACCAATAATCAAGCCACAGGTGGAAATATTAACACCACAGACAACACCAATATTCAAACTAATGGTGGTGATATTACCACAAATAATACAACTAATATTCAAGCTACAGGTGGCAACATCAACACAGGAGATGTCAACCAAAATGCCGATCGTGATGCCATAAACAATCAAGATACAGGTGGCAACTTCATTACCAATGATACCATTAATATTCAAACAGGGGGTGGCAACATTACCACCACCGAGACAACTAACATTCAAGTCATNCATCAACACAGGAGATGTCAACCAAAATGCCGATCGTGATGCCATAAACAATCAAGATACAGGTGGCAACTTCATTACCAATGATACCATTAATATTCAAACAGGGGGTGGCAACATTACCACCACCGAGACAACTAACATTCAAGTCATGGGTGGCGATATCACCACAGAAAATATCACTCAAACAGCAGGTAATGATGCCACTAATATTCAAACCACAGGAGGCAACTTCAGCAGCAACGATACCATTAATATTCAAACAGATGGTGGCAACTTTACCACCAATAACAATACCAATATTTCTCTTGCAGGTGGGGATATAACCACAGGAAATATCAACCAAAACGCAGGCAATAATACTACCAATATACAAACTACAGGTGGTATCTTCACCAACAATGACACAACCAATATTCAAACCACAGGCGGTATCCTCACCAACAATGACACAACCAATATTCAAGCAACATTTAGTGACATAACTACAGAAAATATCACTCAAAATGCAGGTAATAATACTACTAATATTCAAGCAACATTTGGCGAAATAACCACAGAAAATATCACTCAAAATGCAGGTAATAATACTACTAATATACAAATTGCTGGTGGTGACCAAAATATCGGCAATGTTACTCAAAATGCAGGTAATAATACTACCAATATTCAAATTGCTGGTGGTCAGCAAAATATCGGCAACGTTACTCAAAATGCAGGTAATAATACTACCAATATTCAAACCGCTGGTGGCCAACAAAATCTAGGAGAAATTAATCAAAATTTTGGCAATGAATCAATCAATATTCAGAGCCAAGAAATTAATCAAAATAAAAATACAAGCCAGATATCAATCAATCTTAATGATACAACTCCCAGTAACAACAACCAAACAACAAATACTGCTACAGCCAAAGAACAAACAGAAGAGTCTATTAACAATACTACTAATAGTCAACAAATATTAAAGATAATAGATACTGTTAATACTAATCCTCTCACAGTTGCTACAGGTTCAGACCAAGTAGTAATGATGTTAGAAGAAAATCGGATTAAAGAATTTTCAAATTACTTTGGAGAAGACTTTGACGAAAGATTAGTTAATACAAAAAATGTCCGAGATATTCTAACCGNGTCTATTAACAATACTACTAATAGTCAACAAATATTAAAGATAATAGATACTGTTAATACTAATCCTCTCACAGTTGCTACAGGTTCAGACCAAGTAGTAATGATGTTAGAAGAAAATCGGATTAAAGAATTTTCAAATTACTTTGGAGAAGACTTTGACGAAAGATTAGTTAATACAAAAAATGTCCGAGATATTCTAACCGATATGGCTAATCAAACTGGAAAAGAATCTGCCGTTGTTTATGTTAATGCTTATCAAGAACAATTACAGATAATTTTACTTACTAAAGATGGTCAGCCTATTCTCAAAAATATTCCTACAGTAAATCGGAAAAAACTATTCCAAAATGCTATGAATTTTACTGTAGAAATTACTGACTTGAGGAGCCGTAATACTACCCGCTATTTACCATTCGCTCAAAAATTATATCAGTGGTTAATTGCACCAATTG